>DBFXIC010000176.1:0-4933 GCA_048455095.1 Anaeromassilibacillus sp. | reverse complement strand
CATACGAGTCCCTTCCGCATCATATCCGGCAAAAATAAGCACATGGCCCCAGCCGTCATCATCCGCAAGGAATCCCAGATCACCCGGCAGCAGCTCCGCTGCGGAGATGCCGTAGGTATTCGGGTACTGTCCGTTGCAGCCGGCGCCGATCTCAACGCCTACTGCCGTATTGAATACCCATGTGGTGAATCCGCTGCAATCAAGACCAAAGGGCCGAATCGTGCCGGTCGTCGGAGAACCGGCTGACGTCACCAGCCGCGGCGTGTTCCAAGCATCGTTCCAGCCGGGTGCCGACTTGCCGCCCCAGAAATATGGGACCTTGCCCACCAGCGACAATGCCGTTGTGAGGATATGCTTCCGCATGGGGCTGCAGCTCTGCGCGTTGACAAAGGCGATCAGCTCCGCATCGGTCAAGGGAACCATCTGCCCGTTGCCTAATGTCCCATACAGCGTCATTTTCAAGGCGTTGGCCATCTTCTGAATGGCCTCGCCATAGGTTATCTTGAATTGGTCATAAGTGGCAGAGGGATCGATCCCGAAGGCTCGGATGATGACGCTGTTATCAAATGGCTGTATGGTGCATTCCACATACTTTACGACCTCCGTTTCCGGAGTGAGCGTCTCGTTGCCGTCCTGCTCATAATAGGTTTCGCTTCGTGTGCCGGTGATTCTGCCTCCGCTGTATATGGGAACGGAAACTACCACAGGCGTATAGGCTGCCACATTGACCGGCTCCGATGTTGTTATCGTTTCGTCCGGCTCATAGTAGGTGCGCCGGGCTGTGGTATAACGGTACTGCGGAACGCCATTGATGGTTCCCGTCTGCGTCTTCGATGTGACAACCGTCACGGTAACGGGTCTGTATGTAGCGTAGGTAAAGGGGACGATTTGCTCCGATTCCTTCTCCACGAAAGCTACCGGAAACATACTGTCGGCAACGCTGCGAAGCTTTGCCAGCATATCCTCCTTGCCGGTATTGCGTTGTTGAAGCGATGCGGAGTAGGCCGCAAGGATATAGCTTACATCGTACCCGGCGGAACCCTGTGCATAATTGATAAGTGCATCCATAGACAGATCGTAGTCGTATCCGCCGTCCTCAATGATCTGCTCGACTTTTGCGAGGGCTGCGTCATACCCTTCCTCCACAACTGCGGAAATATCTGCGGCAAGGTGGTTATAGGATTCCAGCAGCGTTGTGGGGTTTTCCATGTCCACCATCGACCCATCCAGCCCAAACACGCTGTTTGTGACAACGCTGGGCAGTGAAACAATCAAGACGATAATGACAAGGAAAAACAGACAGATGCAGACAAGTATCTTAAACAGTGTATGACGCATGGCCCATGCCGCCGATAAAATTGCGCCCCACGGTCCGCCCGCAGCGGTTCCTGCGGCTATCTCGGCAACCGCCTTGCCGCCCTCCACACCTGCCTGCACCGTCGCAGCTGCTGCATTGGCGCCGGCTTCAGCGCCTTTCACGGCGGCTTGCTTCGCCGTCTCTATTCCTGCTTCCTTTGCGGCTTTGGCCATCTGCTTGGCAGCTTCGCCGTAATTATCGCTGCCGTCGCCTATCTGCCGTTTATCCGGCTCAGCCATTTTCTTTTACACCTCCCCGGTGAGTATCCGAAGCCGCGCGTGGCGGCTGGTTTCTTCATTCGCAGTCAGGCAAAACAGCCGGAGGGATATCATCCGCTCCGGCTGTTGCCCGCTGCATTTATTTCCTGCGTTTCGGCGCCTTTATGCCGCTGTCCGGACGCTTTTCCGGCTCCTTAAAGCGGCTGGGCATGTTCTTGTATCGAACCGACTCCACGGACACCGTGCGGACGTTTTCACCGTCGTAGACGGGCTTTCCGTCCTCGAACACCGGCTTGCGTTCCACGGCGGGGTCTCCATGAATGGCGATCCACTGCTGCCCTCTGACGTCCTCATACACCTGATAATCCCCGCGCGGTGCGGCGAATCTGGCGGTGTCGTAAAAGGCCGTCCCGGAGCCATCGGCATGGCGAACCTCGAAGTGCCCGTCCTCCCGATGCGTGCCGTCCACATGTGCCACCTGCTGCTCAAAGCCGGGCATAAAGTTGCGGAAGGCCGCCTGATTATATGTGTCTGCGGCCTCTCCCTGCTCAAAAGCAGGCGCCTCCGCGTGCTGCTGCATAGCGTACCAGTCTACGCCGTTTGCCGCCTGCATGACAGTGTGCGGTGCTTCGGGCTCGTTGTAATACGCGCTGTTGTACCACAGGCTGTTTCCGCTCTCACTGCCGGCTTCCATGATGCCGTCGCCCGTGTTGCGAAGGACTGTACCTTCAGCAGCGCCGGGGAAGGCTGCTGCAACCTGTTCGGATTCGGCGGGGCTGCCGGTAAACCCGGGCGCATCGTAGAAGGCGTTTCGGCCCTCACCGCTGGCCATCTGATACCAGGTGCTGCCGTCAGTGGCAGTTACAACGGAGTGCGGAGCGGCGGGTTTTTCAAACTGCGCCGTATTGAACATCTCCACACTGCTGACTTTTCCGTCTGTGCCGGTTGCCGTCGTGCTGATATGTCCGCCGCTGATCTGGGTTCCCTTGAGTGTATGGCCCGCAAGCTGAGGCATATAGTTGCCAAGGCTGCGGTCGGCGATATCGCCGGCAATAGTGCCGGCGGCTTCTGCGGGACGCGCTGCTACGGAGGCGATGGATTCTCCCATAAGCATTGCACCGTTTCTGGCAGCGACACCGCCAAAAACGCGCCCGACAAAGCCGACGCCGCCGCCCATGCCCATGCGCGTGCCGCCATCAACGACGGCGTCACGGACATAGCTGTTACCCTTGAATCTGCTGGCAAAGCCGGATGCAAAGCCGCTGGCCGCGGCCCCGGTTCCGGTTGCAGTCGAACCGCCCCTGCCGAACACGCTGCCTGCGCTCTTTGCGCTGTGTCCCACGCCGCTGATCACCCTTGCGGCCATCAGCAGCTCCATGCCCATACTGGAACCGGTCTGCGCCACATTAAGTCCCATGGCGGCCATATAGCTGTCGAATTTCTGTGCGGTCTTTAGGAATGCCAGTGCGCAGAACAGCCATAGAAAGATAGATCCCTGCCCTGTACTCAGCGCGCCGCCATTTCCGATATACTGGCCTACCGAGGAGTTAAAGCCCCGGATAAACCACACGTTCATGACCAGCAGGAGAAGCTGCGAGCCTACCATCCTGCACCAGCTTTTAAAGACCTGATTAGTCGCCTTGGAGCCGCCCATGCAGAATGCCAGCGGGGAGGTATAGCACAGCACACCGACCACGATATACCGTTCGACCGCCTCCAGCAGCAGCTTGAAGTAATTCCATCCGAGTGCGATCAGCAGGATCAGAACCAGTATAGGCCCGACAACCGTCACGGTTGAAACGATTGTCAGCAGTCCGTTGCTCAGTACCTGCTCCACACCGGCAAAGGTGAATTCCTCCGCCGTCATGCTTACATCCATCAGTGCCGTATACGGCGCTCTGGCAATGTCGAGCGCCAGCATGAAAATTGGTTTTGCGTATCCGATCAGCAGCGCGAAAATCGCGCCACGCACAACTAATTGCCATGGGTTTTCGGCTTCGGTAATGGGTCCTCCGAACGCCCGGAACAGCTGCCAGACCACAATAAGAAAAAGGACTGCCCAGGCTGTGTACTGCATGACGTCAAAGGCCTTGGTGATGAAGGGGAAATACTCCTCCATGGTCACCATGTCTGTTCCCAACGCATTGAGAAAGAGACCGGAAACCGCGTCCATGATCTGCGAGGCAATACTGGAGATCCATGTCACGATCCCTTCAAAAATCCAGTCTAAGATAGTCGTTCACCTCCTGTCTGATCCCGAACTGTTGTACATCACCCTGTGTATTGCCCGCCGGCAATCAACGGCTGCAGGTATGCTACGATAAAGCCGAGTGTGTTAAGAATAATCCAGGTCACAACGACTCGTTTGAGCCAGCTGGTGGCCTCGTCCACCGCACGCTGGTTCCGGCTGACCATCCGCACCAACAACGCAATGGCTGCCACGGTCACGGCGACAATGGTACTGATCCCGACCAGCTGTCCGTAGATATCCCGCATGATCGTGGAAAAGCGATCCCAGATCGTTTCAGCCATTACGGGCTGGACGGAGAGGATCATTGCCGACGCGGCACCCACTAACGACCAGTAGGTATTTCTGAGCCGATGCTTACCTGATACAAGTTGCTTTGACATGCTTTTACCTCCTGTTTTTCAATTCGGCACATAAAAAGGCACCGCTCTCGGAGGCTGAAATGCCTCGCAGAAACGGTGCCTTTATGGTGTGCTCCTACTATCGGACGCTAACAGTATAGCATGTTTGCATTTACATGTCATCGGCGCGAACCGTGCCATTTTCTCCGCCTTTTTCTGTGCCATCCACTATGCCAAAAGGGAAGTGGCGTTTACTCTGTTGCGGAGAAACCGGCGACTTTACAACCGGTAAGGCAGTCAGCGTCGTGAATTATGAAGCTGCTACAGCAAATGGATACCTCTTTCCAGATTTCTGAGTGCATCCATCACTGTGTTAAAAGAAGGAACATCACCATAGAGCATATCCTTCATTGCTTCGTAATCCGCAGCCAGCGCTGAAAAGCGATACTCCGGGGGAACCAGCTTCAAGGTGCCCGGGACAGCCTCCTGATACTTTGCCCAAGATCTCGGATAGAACTTCATTTTGAAGTCTACTACCGTTTTCAGCAGGTCCACCCGCGCAAAAGCGGCCTCTTTCAAAGGCGTCATGGACATACGGTATAGGTCATAGTAATGCCGGGAATAACGCTGCGGCATTTCCGAACCTTCTGGTCTGTTGGCTTCATGGTGCAGGATCGTCGCCTTTTCCCAGAAAGTCCGCTCCGGCGCAACGGTCAGAATTGCCGTATCCTTTTGTGTAAAAACTTTTGGATAGTAGGTTGCTGCATAG
>DBFXIC010000175.1:0-11540 GCA_048455095.1 Anaeromassilibacillus sp. | reverse complement strand
GATCAGATTATTTACGAAAACCTACGAAAATGAAAACGGAGGAATATCATATGGGACTGACTCTGGCGCAAAAAATCATCAAAAGTCATATTATCAGCGGCGAAATGACCGTCGGCAGCGAGATTGGCCTGAAAATTGATCAGACCCTCACACAGGATGCCACCGGCACCATGGCCTATCTGGAATTTGAAGCCATGGGCGTGCCGCGCGTCAAGACGGAGCGGAGCGTTGCGTATATCGACCACAACACCCTGCAGACCGGTTTTGAGAATGCGGACGACCACCGTTTCATTCAGAGCATTGCGAAAAAACACGGCATCTGGTTCTCCCGCCCGGGCAACGGCATCTGCCATCAGGTGCATCTGGAGCGCTTCGGTATTCCCGGCAAAACGCTCATCGGCTCTGACAGCCACACTCCGACAGGCGGCGGTATCGGCATGCTGGCCATGGGCGCGGGCGGTCTGGACGTCGCGGTCGCCATGGGTGGCGGCCCCTACTATATCACCATGCCCAAAATGCTGCGCGTCAACCTGACGGGCAAGCTCTCCCCATGGGTTTCCGCCAAGGACGTCATTCTGAAAGTTCTGCAAATCCTCTCCGTCAAGGGCGGCGTTGGCAAAATTGTGGAATACGCGGGCGAGGGCGTCAAGAGCCTGACCGTTCCGGAGCGCGCCACCATCACCAATATGGGCGCGGAACTGGGCGCCACCACTTCAATCTTCCCGTCCGACGAGGTCACCCGCTCGTTCCTCAAAGCGCAGGGCCGCGAAGAGGACTGGGTGGAACTTTCCTCCGATCCGGACGCCGTATACGACGAGGAAATCTCCATTGATCTCTCCGAGCTGGTTCCGCTGGCCGCCTGCCCGCACAGCCCGGACAACGTGAAGAGCGTGGACGAGATCGGCGCGATGAAGGTCGACCAGGTCTGCATCGGTTCCTGCACAAACTCCTCCTACCTGGACCTGATGCGCGTCGCTTCCATCCTGAAGGGCAAGACCGTTCATCCGGATGTGAGCCTTGCGATCGCCCCCGGCTCCAAACAGGTTTACAATATGCTCGCCCAGAACGGCGCTTTGGCCGACCTGATTGCGGCGGGCGCGCGCATTCTGGAATGCGCCTGTGGCCCGTGCATCGGCATGGGACAGTCCCCGAACTCCAAGGGGATTTCCCTGCGCACCTTCAACCGCAACTTCGAGGGCCGTTCCGGCACGGCGGACGGACAGATCTATCTGGTCAGCCCGGAGACCGCCGCGGCTTCCGCTTTGACCGGCGTGTTTACCAATCCGCAGACATTGGGCGAAGAGGCCCCGATCGAGCTGCCTGAGAAATTCCTCATCAACGACAACATGGTCGTTGCGCCCGCCCCCGAAAGCGAAATGGACAAGGTCGAAATCCTGCGCGGTCCGAACATCAAGGAATTCCCCACCACGGACCCACTGGCGGATTCCATCACCGCGAAGGCGCTCCTGAAAGTCGGTGACAACATCACGACCGACCATATCATGCCCGCCGGTGCGAAGATTCTCCCCTATCGCTCCAACATTCCATACCTCAGCAATTTCTGCTTTGCCGTGTGCGATAAGGAATTCCCGGCGCGCTGCAAGGAGTACGGTCAGAGCATTGTGATTGGCGGCGCAAACTACGGGCAGGGTTCCTCCCGCGAGCACGCGGCGCTGGTACCGCTGTACCTCGGCGTGAAGGCCGTCATCGCTAAGAGCTTTGCACGCATCCATTGTGCAAACCTGGCAAACGCGGGTATTATCCCGCTGGTCTTTAAAGACGAAGCCGATTATGACGGTGTGGATCAGATGGACGAGCTGGAGCTCCCGGACATCCGTGCAGCGATTGCCAATAACTCCAAAATCATTGTGAAGAACCTGACCAAGGGCACCGAATTTGAGGCGGAAGCGGTTCTTTCCGCCCGTCAGCGCGAGATGGTTCTCGCCGGCGGCCTGTTGAATTATACAAGAGAGCAATCCAAATAAATTCATCATAATGGAGGGATTCCCGATGGCCAATAAAATTCCCATGACCACCCCGCTGGTGGAGATGGACGGCGACGAGATGACTCGCATCATTTGGAAGATGATCAAGGACATCCTGCTCACGCCCTATATCGATTTGAAAACTGAGTACTACGACCTCGGCCTGAAACACCGCGACGAGACCGACGACCAGGTGACTGTGGACAGCGCCAACGCCACCAAAAGATACGGCGTGGCCGTCAAATGCGCCACCATCACCCCGAACGCCGCGCGCGTCGAGGAATACGGCCTCAAGGAAATGTGGAAGTCCCCGAACGGCACCATCCGCGCCATGTTGGACGGCACGGTATTCCGCACCCCAATTTTGGTAAAAGGCATTACCCCGTTCATCCCCACCTGGACGAAGCCTATCACGATTGCGCGTCACGCTTACGGCGACGTATACCGCAATGTGGAGATGCAGGTGCCCGCAGGCGCCAAGGCGGAGCTGGTTGTCACGGACAAGGACGGCAAGGAAACCCGCGCCACCATCCATGACTTTGCAGGCTCCGGCATCATCCAGGGCATGCACAATCTGGACAAAAGCATCGGGAGCTTTGCGCGTTCCTGTTTCAACTTTGCACTGGACGCCAAAAAGGATCTCTGGTTTGCAACGAAGGACACGATCTCCAAGCAGTACGATCACCGCTTCAAGGACATCTTCCAGGAGATTTTCGACGCGGAGTACAAGGAGAAGTTCAACGAGGCGGGCATTGAATACTTCTACACCCTGATCGACGACGCCGTGGCGCGCGTGGTGCGCTCCGAAGGCGGCTATATCTGGGCTTGTAAAAACTACGACGGCGACGTGATGAGCGACATGGTCGCTACCGCATACGGCAGCCTGGCCATGATGACCAGCGTTTTGGTTTCTCCGGACGGCGTGTACGAGTATGAGGCAGCGCACGGCACCGTGCAGCGCCACTATTATAAGCATCTGAAGGGCGAAAAGACCTCCACCAACTCCATGGCGACGCTCTTCGCCTGGACCGGCGCCCTGCGCAAGCGCGGCGAACTGGACGGCAACACCGCTCTGATGGATTTTGCCGATAAACTGGAGCGCGCCTCCATTCAGACCATCGAGGACGGCGTGATGACCGGCGACCTCGCCAGCCTCTCCACCCTCCCGAATAAGACCACCGTGGACACCGAAACGTTCCTAAAGGAGATCGATAAGCGGCTCGCCGCCATGCTCTGATCCTTTCCGCACAGGACACGAAGCGCTTTCCGGTTTTCTTTTTCTGAGATAGAAAGGACCATACAAACTATGCCAAAACGGGAAAACATCTCTATGTCCGTCATTCGGCGGCTTCCCAGATATTACCGCTTTCTCAAACTCCTGAGCGAAAAAGGCGTGACCCGGATTTCCTCCACGGAACTTTCGGCCAAACTGGGCCTTACCGCCTCTCAAATTCGCCAGGATCTCAACTGCTTTGGCGGCTTTGGCCAGCAGGGATATGGCTACATGGTGGACCAGCTCTGCATGGAGATTGGAAATATTTTGGGGCTGACCCACGCTTATAAAGCCGTCCTGATCGGCGCGGGCAATCTCGGCCAGGCGATCGCCTCCCATCTCTCTTTTGAGACAGAGGGTTTCACGCTGGTAGGGATTTTTGATAACTCCGACGCCAAAATCGGCCATAGCATTAACGGACTCATCGTGCGAAACATCGACACGCTGGAACGCTTCTGCAACACGGAAAAGCCCACCATGGCGGTGCTCTGTGTTCCGCGCGACGCAGTGGGTACTCTGAGCGACCGTTTATACGCGCTGGGAATTCGCTGTTTCTGGAATTTCAGTCATTACGACATCAATATGAAATACGCGGACGCGATTGTGGAAAATGTCCACTTGAACGACAGCCTGATGACGCTGTGCTACCGCATCACGAACGTCCCCGCGCCCAGTGCCAAGCAGGAATAAACATCGCACGCATAAAGACCATTTTACAGCTTTGGCTGTATCAATTGTAAAAGGCCCTTTGGATCAACTTGAAAGGTTGATCCAAAGGGCCTTTTTAGATTGTAAGCTGTATCAGTTTTTTCAACTTTCTTCGGAAAATATTTCTATGATCATTCGAGCGCCAAGTCTAAACCCATCAATAAATGCCGCGTTCCATTCAAGCGGGTATCCGTCGATCTGTTTATCCATAATCTGAATCCATCACTAAAGATATGGAGTACTGCTATTTCGTCCTCAGTATTTTCCCCATACGTGTATATCCAATCAAAAAAATGATAAGCGCCACGGCAGCCATAACGGCATAAGACAACCAATCCCACACATCGGCAATGGGCTCCCCGATGAATTTTGAGACAACCAGATTGATTCCAAATTGAACCGGAATCCCCAACAGTACGGAGGCCGCTGCCGATACATACCTTTGTAACCTCGTCTTGGCCACCAGCAGATAGATTCCCCACAAATAAAGCAGTGCAATTGCAGAAACCTGGATGCCTATAGGCATGATCAATCCGGCTATTCCGATGATCTTTTCCAATGAAAATAGAAATGGCGCCAGCAGAATGCTGAGCACCGCCAAAGAAACAAGCATCCTGTGGTGATTTAACAAAAATATAGGCATGACAATTGCCCATACAAAAAGAACGGAGACAATCGGGAACCAAGCCCAGGTGAGCGCCCCGGCGGTCGCCAAATTGCAGATGATACAGATGACCATGCCAAAAAATAATATACAGGAAAAGATTCCTGCTCCTAATTTCCGCAAATCTTTGCATTTGTTTTCGGCCGCTGCATCAGCATAGTGCAGCGTCGTTTCAATGACTGTCTCTATCTCTGGGGCAGGCTCGTTTGCCCTTTCTCCGTTCAACAATTCCCCCGTTGTGACGCCGAGAATCTCGGATAAGGCGGCAAGCAAAGAGATATCCGGGCAACTTAGCCCGCGTTCCCACTTTGATACGGCTTTATCCGTAATTCCTAATTGTTCGGCCAAAGCCTTTTGTGTCAAGTTCTTCCCTTTTCGTAATTCCACAATGAAACTCGCCATCTTTTCCTGATTCATAGATGAACCCCATTTCCAAATACTCCATTTCGCGTGATAGTTTTATTGTAACGGATTCTGTACGGTTTTACAATCGACCGTTGGTCGAATTGTAGGAGGAAACCATCGGTTGAGCCTGTCTAGCGCTGTTATGTAGATCAAATAAACACTTTCCTTTATAACGCTCTCTTCCCACGGCTTTTGGGACCATCCGTATTGCTCTATACGGTAAAAAGCGGCTTTCTACATTTATTTCTTCGCCCATGTGTTTTGCAACTTTTTTTAATTCGGTTGTAAAACCTGCATCCGCAGCCCGGCATATTTTTCTTCCCGGCGGAGATACTAGCAGCAAATACAGAACGGGAGGAAAACAGGATGCCTGACGAGAAAACAAGGAAAGTTCCGGTGGTAAAAAAAGCAGGAACACCGGAAGAGGAAACCGATGTGGCCGTGGAAGCACGAGCCCGCGAGGCGGCAACAGACCCTACTCCGGAAGTTGACACAATGATTGACGGCCTTGTACAGCGCGCGCAGAAAGCGCTGGAAGCCTTTATGGACATGGAACAGGAGCAGGTGGACGCCATTGTCCACGCGATGGCATTGGCCGGTCTGGACCAGCATATGCACCTCGCCAAACTGGCGTATGAAGAGACGGGACGCGGCGTGCTAGAGGACAAAATCATCAAGAATCTCTTTGCCACCGAATACATCTGGCACTCCATCAAAGGGCAAAAGACCGTCGGCATCGTCGAGGAGAACGAGTTGGAGGACTACGTGGAGGTGGCAGAGCCCGTGGGCGTTGTCGCCGGTGTTACCCCGGTGACGAACCCGACTTCTACCACGCTGTTCAAGTCGCTGATCTGCATGAAAACCCGCAATCCGATTATCTTCGGATTCCATCCCAGCGCGCAGAACTCCTCCGCCGAAGCGGCGCGAGTGATGCGCGACGCAGCCGTTAAGGCGGGCGCCCCAGCGGACTGCATCCAATGGATTCCTGCGCCGTCCATTGCAGCCACCAACGCGCTGATGAACCACCCTGGCGTCTCGCTGGTGTTGGCGACCGGCGGCAGCGGCATGGTCCGGGCGGCATACAGCACGGGAAAACCGGCACTGGGCGTCGGCCCCGGAAACGTGCCTTGCTATATTGAAAAGTCTGCCCGGTTGGAGCGCGCCTGCACGGACCTGATGCTCTCCAAGACCTTCGACAACGGCATGATCTGTGCTTCCGAGCAGGCAGTAATTGTGGACGAGGAGATTGCAGACGAATTTGAACGCATCATGCGGGCAAACAACTGCTATTTCCTGCAGGGCAGCGAGATTGAAAAGGTCTCCAATTTCGTCATCAATCCGCAGACACAGGCGGTCAACCCGGACGTCGTCGGCAAGTCCGCCTGCTGGATCGCGGAGCAGAGCGGCGTCCATGTGCCGGACAAGACCAAAATCCTCATCGCCCGTCTGGAGGACGTCGGGCCGCGCTATCCACTCTCCCGCGAGAAGCTCTCCCCCGTGCTGGCATACTTTGTCGTCAAAGGGCGCGAGGAGGGATTCTCCATGGCGAAAAAGATGCTGGAACTCGGCGGTCTGGGGCATTCCGCGGTGATCCACTCCACGGATGAAGCGCTCATCAAGGCATACGGCAAAGAAATGAAGGTCGGCCGCGTCATCTCCAACTCCCCCTCTTCCCAGGGCGCCATCGGTGACATCTACAACACGAACACACCGTCCCTGACGCTCGGCTGCGGCTCCTACGGGCATAACTCGACCACCTCCAACGTGTCCTCGGTCAACCTGATCAACCGCAAACGCATCGCGCAGAGGAGGGTCAACATGCAGTGGTTCAAGGTGCCGCCACAGATCTACTTTGAGGACGGTTCTGTCCAGTATTTGGAGAAGATGCCGGATATCGAGCGCGCGTTTATTGTGACGGACGCGACCATGGTACAGCTCGGATATGTGGATAAAGTGCTATACTATCTGCGCAAACGCGCCGTCTACTGCCACTCCGAAATCTACGCCGACGTGGAACCCGATCCGGATGTGGCAACCATCCGCCGTGGTGTAGAGGCCATGCGCGCCTTCCAGCCGGATGTGATCATCGCACTCGGCGGCGGTTCCGCCATCGACGCGGCCAAAGGTATGTGGCTCTTCTATGAGCATCCGGACGCCTCGTTTGACGGTCTGCGCTTAAAATTCCTGGACATTCGCAAACGTGCATATAAATTCCCGCGCCTGGGCAACAAGGCAAAACTTGTGGCCATCCCGACCACCTCCGGCACGGGCAGCGAGGTGACCGCCTTTACCGTCATCACGGACCGTCAAAATGGGAATATCAAATACCCGCTGGCTGACTATGCGGTTCGTCCCGACGTGGCGATTATCGATCCGCAATTCGTGTTAAACCTCCCCAAAGCCGCCACGCGCGATACCGGTCTGGACGTGCTGACCCACGCGATTGAAGCGTACGTTTCCGTCATGGCGAGCGATTACACGGACGGCCTGGCGCTGCAGGCCATCGGCATGGTGTTTGAATACCTGCCGCGCGCCTACAAGAACGGCGCTTCCGACCCGATTGCGCGCGAAAAAATGCATAACGCCTCCTGTATCGCGGGCATGGCGTTCACCAATGCATTTTTGGGCCTAAATCACTCCATGGCGCACAAGCTGGGCGGCGAATTCCACATTCCACACGGCCGCGCAAATGCGGTGATTCTGCCCTATGTGATCGCTTACAATGCGCAGAAGCCCACAAAATTTACCGCGTTCCCCAAATACGAGACGTTCACCGCGGATCAGAAGTATGCAAAGATCGCATCCTTTATCGGCTGCGGTGGAAAGGATACGGAGGAGAGCGTGCAAAACCTGATTGATGCGATCTACCGTTTGGAGCAGGAGCTGGACTGCCCTGCAAGTATCCAGGAGTGCGGTGTGGATGAAAAGCTCTTCTTTGACCGTTTGCCGCAGCTCGCCGAGCGTGCGCACGAGGACCAGTGTACCACTGCAAATCCGCGCTATCCGCTCATCAGCGAGATCCGAGAAATCTACACGCAGGCTTATTTTCCACCGCGCAAACGCTGACTTCCACTCTCCTTGACTTTTCCAAAAAAGCACGCTATAATCTTGTTATAAAAATGAGATAACGGCGTGCTTATGATTACATAACTTTGATGGGAAGGCTTGTATGATGAACAAAGACAAAGTTGCAGTTTTGACAGATTCCGGCGGCGATATTCCCAAGGCGCTGATTGAAAAATATCACATCTATCAGATTCCGCTTCGGATTCTGTACAAGGACCGGGAATATCTGGACGGTGTGGATATCACCGCCAACACGGTGTATGCCATGCTTCCCATCGAAATTCCTAAGACCTCCCTGCCGAATGGCGATCTGATCAACGGTGTTCTTGACCGCATCAAGGCGGATGGTTACGAAAAAGTCTTTATTGTTTGTATCTCCAGCGGTTTGAGCGGTACCTGCAATGTGATGAAGATTATCGGCGACGAATACGACGGATTGGATTGCTATGTACTCGACACCAAAAACATCTCCATCGGCAGCGGATTCTTTGCCCTGCGCGCCGCGCAATACTTGGAACAGGGAATGGGCTGGGACGAACTGCTGCAAAAACTCCCCGCTGAGATTCCCAACAGCCGCGTATTTTTCTGCGTTAAGACGCTGGAATACCTGCAAAAGGGCGGGCGCATCGGCCTGGTGGCCGCAGCGTTTGGCACTGCGCTGAACATTAAGCCGGTGATCTCCTGCAATGCGGACGGCATTTACTACACCGTCGGAAAAGCTTTGGGCAGGATGCAATCCATCCGGAAGATTGAATCCCTTGCACAGCAGATGGCGGGCGACGGCGAGGTGGAGCTTGCCGTGATGCACGGCGGTTCTCCGGAGGAAGCAGAGATGATCCGCGCCGATCTCAAAGCGCGCATTCCAAAAGGCAAGATCACCGTGGAAGGGCAGATCAGCCCCGCGCTGGGCGTGCATACGGGCCCTGGACTGCTGGGCATCGGCGTATTTAAAAAATAAAATCGAACTGTAATGAGGCTGTTTGTAAAACAGTCCCATAAAAAATGGCGTTCCTCCGCGGCTCCTCAAGGCCAAACAGGAACGCCATTTTTGTTTTTTCGGTCTTATCTCAAGAATTCATTGGTATGAATGATCTTTCGAACGCCTTCTTTTTATCACCAATCTAGGTTTCTATTTTCAAAAACAGAAATATTTTGCAAAACAGGCGTATTGTACAGCTGTTTTGCAGCTTGTTTCTTCTTTTATAGATCGTCTAATACCTGAAATGGTGATACGATAGACGTAACAAATGATTATAGAAGAATGATCACTTTGAAAGGAAGCGGTTTCCATGAAGCTCACTATCCTGGTTGAAAATACCGTCCTGACCGGCACCACTTTCCAGGGGGAAGCCGGATTCTCCATGTGGATCGAATCGGAAGGGAAAAAAATCCTTTTCGACACGGGTATCACAGACTTACAGATAAAGAACGCTTCCAGGCTCGGCATCGACCTGGGGAGTACAGATTTAATTGCGCTTTCTCATGGCCACTACGACCACACCGGCGGGCTCGCCGCGCTTCAGCCGATCTTCCAGGCACGCGGACGGAAAGTTCCCGTGCTGCTGCATCCAACCGCGATGGAAGAACGGTCCAACAATGGAAAAGAACTGGGATTTGTCATGGACGCGCGCGCGTTTGAAGAAAATTATGAGCCGCGGTATTCCAAAGGACCGGTTAAACTGACGGAGCGCCTTACCTGGCTTGGGGAAATTCCGCGTCGCTATGATTTTGAAAATATCAGCCTGGGAAATCGGGATGGCGCGCCCGACTTCCTGCCGGACGATACCGCACTGGTCTACCAGGGAGACGACGGGCTCGTCGTCATCGCCGGGTGCTCGCACAGCGGCATCTGCAATATTGTGGAGTATGCGATGGAATATATGGGCGACCATCGGATTATGGACATCATCGGTGGTTTCCACCTGCCCAACCCGACCGATGAACATCTTGCCGCGGTCTGCCGGTTCCTACAAGCGCGCCATCCCGCCGCCCTTCATCCCTGCCATTGCACCGGACTGCGCGCCAAAATTGCATTGGCCAGCATCCTACCGGTGGCGGAAACCGCTGTGGGAACCGTACTGGAATACTAAGACTTCTCCATAAGGCCGGAAAGGCTAAACAAAAGCTACATTGCATATTTCCTGTAATACACAGGTCGTGTCACACAGTTCTGGCTCAGGCACTAAAGACTCGCTTTGATGAGCTCTCTTCTGTATAACCTGATGGTTCATAGTACGTCCTAAAATCTCTTTATTTCGCACAAAGTGCCTGTTGCAGCTTTTAATCTGCAACAGGCACTGGTTTTTTAAGAGAGCTGAGAGAGTTTTCTATCAAAACTGCTGAGAATTATTTTTCCTAAATCGGTTAAAGTTTTAAATGGCCCTTCTTTTCTATACCTGTTTCTTCAGTTGGTTTCCTTATAGGCCTTCGCTGCCGCGATGAAACCCAGAAAAAGTGGATGCGGACGGTTCGGACGGGACTTGAACTCCGGATGAAACTGTGCCGCGACAAACCACGGATGATCCGGCAGCTCCATCACCTCCACAATCCGGCCGTCCGGAGATTTCCCGGAGAAGCACACGCCGGCCGCCTGCAATTCCTCGCGGAAGTCATTGTTCATCTCAAAACGATGGCGGTGGCGTTCCTCGATCAGAGAAGCCCCATAGAGCGCCGCCACCCTGGAGCCCTCCTCCAGCTTGCAGGGATATTTGCCCAAGCGCATAGTGCCGCCGAGCTGCACCACATCCTTTTGTTCGGGCATCAGGTCGATCACCGGGTGAGTTGTCTGCGGGTCAAACTCCGCAGAATTGGCGTCCGCGTGGCCCAGCACATGGCGGGCATACTCAACCACTGCCATCTGCATACCCAGGCAGATGCCCAAAAAGGGAATCCGGTTCTCACGCGCAAAGCGGATCGCCTCAATCTTCCCTTCAATGCCGCGTTGACCAAAACCGCCGGGTACGAGCACGCCGCCGACGCCGCTGAGAGTTTCCGCCACGTTTTCCGGCGTGATGGTTTCGGAATCCACCCATTTGATCTGCACCTTTACGCCATTGCCAATGCCGCCGTGCGTAAGGGCTTCCGCGACGCTAAGATAGGCGTCATGCAGCTCAACATACTTGCCCACAAGTGCAATACACACTTCGGACTGCAGGTTCATCGCTGCATCCACCATGGAGATCCAGTCGCCCAGATCCGGCCCCATTGTATCGAGCCCAAAATGCCGGCACACAATGTCGTCAAGGCGCTGCTCTCGAAGGGCAAGCGGCACCGCATATAGAAGTGGCAAGTCCAAATTTTCGATCACGCAATCCTCGCGCACATTGCAGAACAGAGCGATTTTTTTCTTCTGGTCCTCGCCCACCGGCTGCTCGGATCGCAGGACGATCACATCCGGCTGGATTCCGAGGCTTAGCAGCTCTTTGACACTGTGCTGCGT
>DBFXIC010000174.1:0-11504 GCA_048455095.1 Anaeromassilibacillus sp. | reverse complement strand
GTTTTTTATAGGTACGAAATAATTTTTAGGAGGTACCAGTTTATGAATAACGGTACAGTGAAATGGTTTAATACAGAAAAAGGCTTCGGCTTTATCTCCAACGATAACGGTGGCGACGACGTGTTCGTGCATTTTTCTGCCATCCAGTCCCAGGGGTATAAGACTCTGGAAGAGGGACAGAAGGTCACGTTTGACATCGAAACCGACCCGAGAAACAGCAAGAAGCTGCGCGCAGCCAACGTCTGCGTTGCGTAACATTTGAACCTGTTTGCAGAGCCGCCCTTCGGGGCGGCTTTTTTGCGCCTATAAGCGAATGCCTTTGCTCTTATCCACTGTTATAAGATGGCCGCATTGCACATGGGGGATGTCTCATGCGGCTTTTGTCGCTTTGGGAGAAACCTGCGCGAAGGAACGGTGGTCTCATCTCTTGGAAAGTGTGCTGCGACGATAGCTTCCAAAATATTACACTACGTTATGACAAAAGTTTCCATATACTTATCGTATAATATTCCCGTAAACCCTTCCAAAAGGCCTCAATGGGTTTTCCATCCAAACGGCGGACAAGCCCAAAATCATAGAAGGAGAGCGATGGGAATGGCAAAGGAAAAAGTGGCGGCGCAGGTCCCGGAGGGACAGGCCCCGCCCGTGTCAAACCGGCGCGCGGAGCTGGAAAACTGGGCGGCGGCAGTTTTGCCGGGGATGCGGGCCGTTGCGCGGCAGGCTGTGTTCTTTTTAATCGGCTTGCTCTGCGCGCGCGGCGTGGTATTCGGGAAATATGCACCCTTTGGCGTTGCGGCGGTGGCGGCCATGCCATACCATGCGATGTGGAGCACCGTTTTAGGGTGCGCGGTCGGGTATCTGCTGCCATCGCAGGTGTCCGTGCCCGTCCATTACATCGCGGCAATCCTTGCAGCGGCAGCAATCCGTTGGACCATGAACGATTTGGTCCGCATACGCCAGCACCCTGTTTTTGCACCTATGACCGCTTTCCTGCCCATGCTCTGCACAGGATTGGCGTTGGCGTTCGTCAACGGTTCCACTGCGGCGGGAACGGCCATGTATCTTGCAGAATCCCTTCTGGCCGGAGGCGCGGCGTATTTTTTAGCGCATGCCGGGGCTGCGCTCGGTTCCCGGCGAAGCGCTTCAGGCCTGAGCGGGCAAGAACTGGCGTGTACGCTTCTGTCCTTGGGGATTCTCCTGCTGGCTTTCGCCGATCTGACCGTCGGCAGCCTGTCGATCGGACATGTTGTAGCGGTGCTGGGAATCCTGTTTGCGGCGCGTTATGGAGGCGTAGCGGGCGGGGGGATCGCCGGGATCGCCGCGGGCACGCTGTTCAGCCTCTCGACCACGGGACTGAACTATGTCTCCGGCGCGTATGCGTTGGGCGGCCTGATGGCGGGCGTGTTCTCCCCAGTCGGACGGCTGGCCTCAGCGGCGGCCTTCGTGGTGGCGAACGGCGTCGCGTCGCTCCAGGTGGGGAACCAGAGCGCCGTGGTCAGCGGCCTGTATGAGGTGATGGCGGCTTCTGTTATTTATATGGCGCTACCAAAGGATGCGGGCAGCAAGCTGGTGGGGATGTTCTCCGGCAGCGACGACCGTCCACGTTCGGACGGCCTGCGCCGGTCGGTGATTATGAAGCTTGACTATGCGGCAAAGGCGTTGGGCGGCGTCTCCGAATCGGTGGAGGAAGTCAGCCGGAAGCTCGGCGCGGCCTGTGCGCCGGATATCAATGGCGTGTATAAAAAAGCGATCGATGAAATCTGCATGGGGTGCGGGCTCAAGGTCTACTGCTGGGAACGCAACTATGGCGACAGCATGAACGCGTTCAACGACCTGACGTTAAAGCTCCGCACGCGCGGCCGGATCGACCGCACAGATTTCAGTCCACATTTTGCAACGCATTGCAGCCGCCTGAATGATATGGTGGGGAGCGTCAACAAGCATTACGAGGAGTTCACCGTGCGCGAGGCGGCAGAGGGCCGTGTGGCGCAGGTGCGCAATATGGTGGCAAACCAGTTTACCACCACCAGCCGCATGTTGGAGGATATGGCCAGCGAGATGGAGCTGTTCGAACGCTTTGACTTCGCCGCAGCCCAGAGGGTTGCGGAGGTTTTGCGGTCGGTGGGCGTGACGCCGATCGAGGTGAGCTGTCGCGTTGATCAATTCAACCGCATGTCCGTCGAAATTGAGGCCATGCAGGTAGAGCGGATGCGGATGAATCGCGGCGCGGTGGTCAAGGAAATTTCCCGTGCATGCGGAAGGCTTTTTGAAACGCCATGCATCAGCACCGCACAGGGTAAGTGCCGGATGCAGATGAGCGAACGTCCTGTATTCCGCGTGCAGACGGGATGCTTCCAGCACGTATGCGGCGGCGGGCAGCTCTGCGGTGACAGTTATGCCTGCTTTAATGACGGCAGCGGCCGTCAGGTGGCGATTATCAGTGACGGTATGGGGTCCGGCGGCAGGGCTGCGGTGGATGGCGCGATGGCGAGCGGCATCTTCTCGCAGCTCATCAAAGCCGGAATTGGATTCGATACCGCGTTAAAGATTGTCAATTCCGCCCTGGTGGTCAAAAGCGGGGATGAGTCCCTCGCGACCATCGATGTGGCGGTGCTGGATCTGTTCAGCGGATGCGTGGAACTGCGCAAGGCCGGCGCACCGATCACAGTGCTGCGGCAGGGTGGACAGGCCAAGCGCATCGATGCGCCTTCACTGCCGGTCGGCATTTTGAACGACGCCAACTTTGCAAAGGCGGACGCGGTGTTAGAGGACGGCGACCTTGTGGTGCTGATGAGTGACGGCGCGCTCGCGGCCGGAGACGATTGGCTGTGCGAGGCCGTGGAACAGTGGCAGGGCCTTTCACCCCAGGATCTGGCGGAGGAGCTGGTGGCCGGTGCTGTGGCAAGGCGCTCGGACGGGCACGACGATGACGTGACTGTTCTGGTGCTACGCATGGCGATGCCGCAGCCTCTACCAAAGGAGGAAGAGGAAAGCGCGTAGTGACGTAATGATGCGCTTATAAAAGACGGGTAGCCCTATCAAGGTATCCCAGGGAAACAGTATGCGGACGGAACCGCTTCGTTCCACTTCTCTAAAGGCTGCGGGGCCGGGGAGCGGCGTCCCTCGGCGTTCCCCGCAGAGGACAAAATTTCCTTTTCAGGAAGGGAAAAATCGCAATGTGTTCCCGTTCCAAAGTTGATACAAAAACAGCCTGTTGCATGCGGGTTCCTGGCTCCGGCCAGGAAACACAGTTTATGCAACAGGCTGTTTTGATTTCGTGGATATTTTCCTTGCTTGTCGGCTGAACATGTTCCGGGCAGAAACCAAATTGTGAACATAACTAGCCATCGTTCAAATCGTCCGGTCGATCACATCCACTTTGGTGATGATTTCACGCAGACGATCTCCATCTATCGGATATTCCAAAACTTCCTCAGCGGTGTCGCACCATTTTTCCGCCTGCTCGATGTTTTCCGGAAAAATTTGTGCAATGAGCATCTGTTCAGGGGAAGAAGGCGTCTTTTTTAAGCAGGAGGAAATCCCATAGGTTTTCCCATTCTATACGAACGAAATTTCTTCTCCCTGCTTTAGGCACCATTTGAAATCCTGCACAGACTCAAAATGATCGTATTGATGGGAAAGTCCTGCCGGATGATACACGGACATTAAAATCCCCCTTCCTGAATGATCAACGAGTGGGAAACGGATGAATGTTATTGATTTTTAAGCCGAATATGCACCCATTTAGGCGCATTTGTGCCATATCACGAGCTTCTTTGTTTGTCATATGAACAATTTGATATAGTCCACCTGTAAAACCAGTTTCAGGGTTTTAATTTCATCGGCATAGAAATGCCTTTGTCCAGCCTCCAATTTTGCAACAGCGCTTCTGGTAAGGTCGCAGCCCATTGTTTGAAGCTTTGCGGCCAATTCTTCTTGGGTCCAGCCGCGTGATTCACGGAGTTTTCGCAGGTTTTTTCCCATCTCTTTATCATATAGAAAATTCAATCATCAACACCTCGATTGCACTAAAATTGGTGCAAAGTATGTATTGATGGTATCAATATTTTATGGTATAATTGCACTGATATAAGTGCAAAGGTGTGAAAATAAAAATGGATATTTTATATAGTAGGAAACCGGAAGATGTTCCACAAAAAGCGACGGACGTGACTTGTGAAAATCAAGAATGCATTTTTTGGAAAGCATTCACTTGCAAACTGCAATTTATTTCACTCGGTACAACTGGAAAATGTGAACACTGCATCCGATCTTCGGAACTCTATTCTTGGAAAAAATAAGAATAAAAAGGGGTTGTTGCAAAACAACCCGCGGTATGTACAAAAAGCACGCCTTAAAACAACAGTGTCATGCTGTTTCAAGGCGTGCTTACTTATCTTTTTGGCACTTTCTTTGTGCAGAATGTTATTGCAAATTCATCATGCTGTTTCTAAATTTTATCATCATGAAATTTGCGGATTGGGTTTCTGCGCCTCTTCCTCATACGTGGTAATGTACCGCCGCACCCGGAAATGCGCGCCCGTCGCCCTGCACAACGATTCGCAGGCGGCAAGCTCTTCCTTCGGCGTGCTGTTGTCCACCACCGTCATATCCACCTGCGGCACATATTGCACGACTTCCTTCGTGAATTTCAGGATGGCGGGCAGCGCTTCCAGCCCAAACTTCGGATGGCACAGCTCTACATACTTCTCCGGCGTTGAGGCGTTCAGGCTGACTGAAACCGTATCCACAAGCCCGTGAAACTCCTTTGCCGTGCTCCGCCCGTTGATCAGGTCGGATAGGCCGTTTGTGTTCACGCGGATCGGAATATCCCGCAGGCCGCGCACCTTTTTGCACACCCAGAACATATCGCGCAGGCGGCAGGTGGGTTCTCCGTAGCCGCAAAATACCAGCTCACGGTACTTGCCCAGATCGTAATCCGCCAGCGCGTTCATGATATCAATGGTACCCGGTTCGCTCTCCAGCCAGAGGTTATCCCCCGTGCCGACACTCTTACTGTGCGTGCGAATGCAAAAATCACACGCGCACGGGCATTGATTTGTGATATTCAAATAGAGGGTATGCCCCAGAACATACGCAATGTTGTTGTTCTCGATCATATGGAAGCCTCCTCCAACGGGATTCCGAACAGACGCGCGGCATTCTGCCGTGTTGCCTCCAAAAGCGCTTCAACAGGCATTTGACGGATTTCCGCAATGCGTTCCGCTGTCTTGGCGATCATGGACGAGTCGCAGCGCTTGCCGCGGAAGGGGACGGGCGCCATGTACGGTGCGTCGGTCTCCAACAGCAGACGGTCGAGCGGAAGATCCGCGGCGACCTCCACCGGCACGCGCGCATTTTTAAACGTCACCGCGCCGCCGAGCCCGATGTACATCCCGAGCCTCGTCACCTCGCGCGCCATCTCAACACTGCCGGAAAAGCAGTGCAGTACCCCCTTCGGTTTGTGCTTGCGCAGCAACTCCATCGTATCGCCGTGTGCGTCGCGGTCGTGTACAATCACGGGCAGCCCGCGTCGATTTGCCAATTCTAACTGCTTTTCAAACCACACCTGCTGCACCTCGCGCGGGGCGTTATCTGCAAAATGATAGTCCAGCCCGATCTCTCCGACCGCCACCACCTTCGGCGCGTCCAGCAGCGTTTCCACTTCCAGCAGCGCGCTTTCGGGCGTATCCTTCACGCACTCCGGGTGGATACCCACCGCCGCGTAGATATACGGGTATTGCGCAGCCAGTGCGACCGCGTCGCGGCAGCCCTGCAAGTCAGCTCCCACGTTGACAATCCGGCAAATACCCTGCGCGGGGAGATTCCGAAGAATCTCCCCGCGGTCCTGGTCAAACGCCTCATCGTCATAATGGGCGTGGGAATCAAATATCAAGCGTTCCATCGTCAATCAATGAATGCGGGAACCGGCCGGAATGCCGTCCACAAAGATCACGCGCACACTGTTTTCCCCGGCATCCGCAGCCAAAATCATACCCTGGCTCTCCACACCGCAGAGTACCGCGGGCTTGAGGTTTGCAACCAGAATAATGCTGCGCCCCACAAGATCCTCCGGTTTATACCATGTGGCAATGCCGGAAGCGACCACGCGCTCGCCGTCGCCGTCGTCCAGCGTGAGCTTCAAGAGCTTCTTGGCGCGCTTAATCGGCTCGCAGGCCTTGACCGTCGCCACACGCAGCTCCACTTTATCAAAATCGTCAATGCCAATTTGTGCAAGGCCCTCAATATGCTTCCCTTCCTGCTCCACGGAATTGGGGATCAGCTTGTTCAGCTCTTCGATCTCCTGCTCCACGTCGATGCGCGGGAAGAGTGTTTCGCCCTTGGAGACGACCGCCGTAGGCGGCAGTAAGCCCCACTTGGAGGAGGATTCATAGGTGAGGACTTCCGGAATTGCGCCGATCTGCTGCTGAATCTTCGGCGCCGTGTTCGGCATGAACGGCGCAATCAAAATGGAAATGATGCGCAGGCTCTCACAGAGGTTATACAGGACGGTTGCCAAACGCGCGCGCTTGGTCGGGTCCTTGCCCAGTGCCCACGGCATGGTCTCGTCGATGTATTTATTGGAACGGGCGACCAGTTTCCAGATTTCCGCCAACGCATTGGAGAACTGATAACCGTCGATGGCCGCGTCGCATTTGCCGCGCAGCGTGGAGGCCAGCGTGATCAGCTCGCCGTCCGGCGCAGCGGCACAGCGCTCCCTCGGGATCGCGCCACCAAAATATTTTTGCACCATTGCCGTCGTGCGGGACAGCAGGTTGCCCAGATCATTTGCCAAATCGGAGTTGATGCGGTTGATCAGCGCCTCATTCGTGAACACGCCGTCCGCACCGAAGGGGATTTCACGCAGGAGGAAATACCGGATGGCGTCCACGCCATAGCGTTCGCAGAGGACAACCGGGTCTACCACGTTGCCCTTGGATTTGCTCATCTTGGTGCCGTCGCCGAACAACAGCCAGCCGTGGCCGTAAACCTGCTTCGGCAGCGGCAGGTCCAGCGCCATCAGCATGGCGGGCCAGATGATGGTGTGGAAACGCACGATTTCCTTGCCGACAAAGTGGACGTCCGCCGGCCAGAACTTGCGGTACATCAAATCGTTGCCGGAGCCGTACCCCAATGCGGTGATGTAGTTGGTCAGGGCGTCCAGCCATACATAGACCACGTGATCCGGGTCAAAGTCCACCGGAATACCCCAGGAGAAGCTGGTGCGGGAGACGCACAGGTCGTCCAGCCCCTGCTTGATGAAGTTGATCATCTCATTTTTGCGGCTCTCCGGCTGAATAAATTCGGGGCGGTCCTCATAGAGCTTCAGCAGGCGGTCGCCGTAATCGGAGAGACGGAAGAAATATGCCTCTTCCTCCGCCCATTTGACCTCGCGGCCGCAGTCCGGGCACTTGCCGCCCTTGAGCTGCGTCTCGGTCCAGAAGGACTCGCACGGCGTACAATACCAACCCTCGTATTTGCCTTTATAGATGGCGCCCTTTTCGTACAGGGCGCGGAAAATTTTCTGTACTGCCCGTACATGGGATTCGTCCGTGGTGCGGATGAAGCGATCGTTGCTGATATTGAGCAGCTTCCAAAGGCTCTGGAATCCCGCGACAATCTTATCGACATATTCCTTGGGAGTCACACCTTCTTCGGCGGCCTTGAGTTCAATCTTCTGTCCATGTTCGTCCGTGCCGGTCAGGAACATCACGTCATATCCCTGCAAACGCTTGTACCGCGCAATTGCATCGCTCGCTACGGTGCAATAGCTGTGGCCGATGTGCGCCTTGCCGGAAGGGTAATAGATCGGCGTGGTGATATAAAACGTTTTTCTTTCCATGTTTTTCTCGCTCCTACTTTCAGTCTACACGTTTCCCGCGCCGTTGCCCGCATCTGCCGGGAAACCATGCGGGAGTTTTACCCGCTTGGGATACACTTCCGCGCATATAGCATCCTTATTATACTCACTTTGTCTTGGCTTTTCAATCGAACAAAGAAATACACGAAGAATGCAGAAGATTTTTAACAACAAATCACAAAAAAGAGGACACACCGGCGTGCATTTACACCGGTATGTCCTATGGAAGAATTTTTATTGATCGAGGCTTTTCATGCTTTCCCGTCCATAAAGGAATTCACGCAGCAGACGGCAGTTTTCGGGGAGGTCGGGCACCAGCACCATGCCGCTGCCCTTGATGGTTTGATCTTCATAGGTGTTTTCGTTCGGCACAGCCATGGTCTCCATCTCGTAGTTCATCACTGCGGGAGCAATCGCTGCAAGGGCCAGCAGATCGCCGTCGTCCAGATTTGTCTCCACATAGGGGAGATAATCGTACATCAGCTTGCTGAACTCCACGGGATTCAGCTCTTTCATGCGGGTGATCATCGCCTGTATCACCTGGCGTTGGCGGCCTGTACGGCCAAAGTCGCTGTCCGTAGCGCGGATACGCGCATAATAGAGCGCCAGACGGCCGTCTAGATGGTTGACGCCCTCATGCAGGTTGCTGCCCATGTTGCGGTTTTCCTCTTTGGCCACCTTGGCGGACATGTCGATGTCGATACCGCCCATCTTGTCGATGATGGCTTCAAAATTGTCGAAGTTTACGGAGACGTATTTGTCGATGTTGACGCGAAAATTATTCTCGATCGTCTGCATGGTCAGCGCGGGGCCGCCATGTGCATAGGCGGCATTCAGCTTTGTCTTGCCCACGGTTGGAATTTCCAAATAGAGATCTCGCAGGAAAGAAACCAACCGAATCTGTTTCGTCTCGTTGTCGATGGATACCAGCATAGTGGTATCCGAACGATGACTGTTGCCGTCGTCGCCGTTATCCGCGCCGATCAACAGAATGTTTGTCACGCCATCCTTGGAGATCACGTCCCAGGTCGGCGCCGCTGCGGGCTGCTCCACATACTGGGAGGTGTCCACGCTAGGACGGTTCAGGCGGTTCATCATCACGCCGGCATAGGCGGCCACGCCCAGTACCAGAACCAGTGCGATGGAAAAGGCCGCCGCCAGCACCCGGTGGCCGCCGCGCTTTTTCTTGCGCCTGCGGTCCGCCTTGCGGCTTTTGGTGCTCTGCACCGCGGCGCGCTTGCCGCTGCTGGAATAGATGTCCCGGTCCACGTAGTTGTAACGGTCAATCTCGCCCTTATATTGCCGCGGTCCCTTGCTGCTGGAATAGATGTCTCGGGAACCGGACCGCGTATTGGTATTCCGTTTATCCATTTTTTCACTCCTCATCCGTTGGGACGGCTTGTCTATATCAATACAAGTCAGAGGTGCACAATCTTGCACCTCGCTTTATTTTATTGCATCCGGGGGAGCCTGTCAATCTTTTACGGGGACATGGATTTACCCACGGTGGATCTGATTTTACCGTTTCTTTACAGATCTTTCGCTAGAATTCAGAATATCGTAACAAATTTTACGAAATGAGTGGGTATAATAAAAAACCAGAGTAAATACTTTTTTCGTTTAACAGGAATCAATTGCCATGCGGACAAGGAGAGACAGTTGCAACACAGCCTCTGCAAAAGTTGCACGATGTTGATACTGTCAAAGGTATTCCTGGAATATTGGTATAGAAAGGAAGGGTTTTACGATGTTTGGTAAGGCAAAGAAAGAGGTCACGCTGTCCATTTTGGGCATGCACTGCGAGCACTGCGCAGCCAATCTGGAAAAAGCGCTTTCGGCGGCGGACGGCGTCAAGAAGGCGAGCGTGAGCTTTGAGACAAAAAGTGCCGTCGTCACCTATGACGAATCGAAAATCGATATCTCCGGCATCTCCAATGTGGTGAGTGAAGCCGGGTATCAGGTGGGCGATTGAGTGGCCTATAGTCCATAATATCGAGCGGCCCCGCTGGGAATCTCTCCCGGCGGGGCCGTTTTTTTGCTATTTAGTCGGTCGAACGGCAGTGTTTTCGCTCTTTGTAAACCGCATCGCTAGCAATACCGCGAGCACGCCGCCCACGAGCTTACAGGCGACATAGGCCCCGACGCTTTCGACGGATACACTGGAGACAAACGCTAATTGTCCGCCGAACACAAAGGCTCCGGTGGCGGCGAACGCCGCGTTTGCCACCTTGCCGCGCGTGTCCATCCGGCTGTATAGCGGCAGCATGGAAAGGCTTGATGCAAAGCTGACGAAGAGGCCCGCGACCGCAAACCGGTTCATCCCCAGGCGGTTGGCGAGCGCATCCACGGCGCGCCCGCAGTGCGCCAACAGCAGGCCGCAGGCGACGGTGGAGCCGCAGACCACGACGGTGCACTTGAATGCGATGGTCAACGCCTCAAAGAAGAGCGTGTCCGGCACCATGGACCACGCGGGTTGGAACACCCCCAAGGCTACCACGCAGAACAAAAGGATTCCAGCCGCCCGTACCAGCAGCCCAATCCAGGACAGCACGCGGATACACGCGCGCGGCATGAAGCGCAGCGCCAGACAGAGCGCAACGCATAGAAGCAGCACTGGCCATAGGTTGGCAAGAAGCATTCCGGGATTTAACCTTGCGAGCAGCCCGCCCATCGTCAGCGCGGCGGGCATGGCGACGATTCCCCAAAGGACGCCCTGCATAAACCCCGGCACTTCATAGCTTTGCAGGCTCCCCAGGGAGGTCGGCAGCACAAAGCTGATGAGGCAGCCGAGCATGGAGGAGAGCAACAGGCCGGAGTAGATCGCCAGCGGCTGAGAGGCCGCGAGCTGGCCGGAGATCGGGTAACCCCCGAGATCCGGCGCAAGCAAAGCGCCAGCCAGCAGAGAGGGATCAAAGGGAAGCACGGCGCTCCATGCGGAAAGTGCCTCCGGATGGGTGCTCAAAGCCGCCACCGCCACGCAGTATATGCCCGACATGGAGAGGCAAAGTGGCCCCATGGCGGCGAAACCGCGGTCGAAGTCCTCCGCAACACCCAGCTTCCCGCCAAGTATTTTATCCACAGCCCCCAACAGGGCAAAGAGCAGAAGGACAGCGATCAGCGCGTTCATGCGTTACCGGGAGAGCGGTGCGCACGCGGCCTTCAGCCAAGCTTGTTCTTCGCTGTTCAGACTGCTTTCGAGCGTTTGATATACGAGCGCGTGGAAATTATTAAGCCAGGAGAGCTCGGCGTCGTCCAGCAGCTCTACCTTGACCGGGCGGGTATCGATGGGGCAGTAGGTGATCGGTTCAAAGCAGAGGAAACGGCCGTATTCCGTGGTCCCCCACTCCTTGCAAACCAGCTCATTTTCAATGCGGATGCCGATCTTGCCCTCCTCGTAGACGCCGGGTTCGTCCGTGATGGTCATCCCCGGGACAAAGGCGACATTGTTGGTGGTGCGCAGGCTTTGCGGCCCTTCGTGCACGCCGCCGACAAATCCCACGCCGTGGCCTGTGCCGCAGCGGTAATCCAGCCCGCGGCGCCACAGTGTCTCGCGCGCAAGAATGTCGATGTTCTGCCCGGCGCTGCCCTCTTTGAACACGGCGCGTGCCGCCGCAATATGGCATTTCAGCACCAGCGTGTAATC
>DBFXIC010000173.1:0-3644 GCA_048455095.1 Anaeromassilibacillus sp. | reverse complement strand
GGCAGCGTTCCTCGTGGGCTGCTGATTCTTGTTCAGACCGCCGTCCACAGGCAGCGGTCTGCCGCTGCGCTTATAGACCTCCAGCTTACCGTAGGAGAACATCGACATAGCCACATCCACCAACACGGGCGTATCCCCGTGGGGTATGGCCAGTGTAATGGGGTTGTTGCCAAGGCGTGCGTCACGCCCGCCCCACGGCGGCATATTGGGCACGGTGTTCGTCCAAAAAATACCGATGCAATTCTGCTCAACCGCCATCAGGCCGTAGTTGCCCGGGCGCATCCAGTGGTTGGTATTAGCCAGCGCCACACAGCCGATGGTGTTCTGCTTGGCCAACTCAATAGCACGCTTCGTGCAGGCGTAGGCGTTCAGGTTGCCGGGTCCGTGACAGCCGTCGTACCGTTCAAATGCACCAAAGCTCTCCTTCAGCACAGGCTCGGCGTGGATGTCCACAATACCATCATGAATGCTCTTGATGAATTTCGGAAAGCGGTTCAGACCGTGGGTGTATACACCGTCACGGCTTGCATCGGCGTAGAGCTTGGCGGAGATTTCCGCTTTCTCCTTGTCAAAGCCGTACTTCAGCAGAACCCGCACAAATTCGTTATACATTTTCTCATAAGGTACGCGCATGGTAATTTCTCCTTTTTACTGTGCAGATTAGCCCTTGATGGCGCCGATCATAACACCCTTGACAAAGTACTTCTGAACGAATGGATAAATGCAGAGGATAGGCAGTGTGGCAACCACAACAGTCGCGTACTGTATCGTTTCGCTTATCAGGTAATCTGCGCCGGCGGTCATATCGGCCGTGTCATTCTGGATGAGGATCTGGCGCAGGATCAGCTGCAGGGGGTACTGGGTCTTATCGCGCAGGAACAGCATGGCATTAAACCAGGAGTTCCAATGGCTGACCGCGTAGTACAGTGTGATGACAGCAACCGTAGGCTTTACCAACGGGGCCATGATACGCCACAGGATCGTCCACGCGTTGGCGCCGTCCAGCTTGGCGGATTCTTCCAGGGAGTCAGGCACACCCGCAAAGGCGGTGCGCATAATGATGAGGTTGTAGGTATCGACCAATGTAGGCAGGATCAGTGCCCAGCGGGAGCCGTAAAGTCCAACGCCCTTGACAACCAGGTACAGTGGGATCATACCGCCGCTGAAATACATCGTAAAGACAAGCAGTTTCATAATGGTGGGACCGGCCGCCACATGCTTGCGGGACAGGCAGTAGGCCGCAACCATCGAGAGAAGAACATTGAGAACCGTACCTACGATAACAATAAACAGAGTGTTTGCGTAGCCGGTCCAGAGGAAGGTATTCTTGAACACAGCCTGATACGATGCAAGAGAAAAGCCTTCCGGCCAGAGTAGAATGCCCTTATGCCCTACGAAGAGCGACGGGTTGCTGAAGGATGCCGCCACGATGTGGATCAGCGGGATCAGCACGCAGGCCAGCAACAAGCAGACGATCAGTATATCCACAATATCAAACAGCCGGCTTCCGAAGGATTCCTTGATCTTGGTGCCGCGCGGTGCGTTTTTGGTATTTGTATTCGCCATGATCGTATCCTCCTTACCACAGACCGCTGCCATTGACCTTCTGGCTGATCTTGTTTGTGATCATGACCAGTGCGAAGCTGACAAGGCAGTTGAACATACCGACCGCCGTACTGTAGCTGAACTGTGCATCGATCAGGCCTTTACGGTAAACATATGTATTGATGACATCGGCGGTGTTGTAAATTGCGGGGTTGTACAACAGCATAACGCGCTCATAACCGACATTGAAGATCTTACCCATCTTCAAAATCAGCATGATGACGATGGTAGGCGCAATGCCGGGGAGCGTGACATGCAGGCATTGCTGCCAACGGTTCGCGCCATCGACCTTGGCCGCATCATACAGTTCCTGATCTATGCCGGAAAGGGCCGACAGATAGATGATGGAGTTCCAGCCAAGCGTCTGCCAAAGCTCTGTCAGAATGTAGATCGGCAGAAAGTTAGACGGGTTATTTAGCAGCGCCTGCTCTTTGATGCCGAAAAAGTTGTGCAGCACCTCGGTAATGGCACCGGTGGAGCTCGTCAGCGTGATAACGATACCGCAGATAACAACTGTGGAGATAAAGTGCGGCACATACAGAAGCGTCTGCGCTGTCTTGGAGAATTTCTTGTTTTTCAGCTCGTTGATAAGCAGCGCCAGAATGACAGGCAGCGGGAAGGTCAGCAGATCCGCCACCGCAATGCGCACGGTGTTGATGAGCAGACGGCCGAAGTAATAGTCCGAGAAGAAAGACTTGAACCATTTGAGGCCGACAAACTTGCTGCCAAAAATGCCTCTGGCGGGCTTGTAGTCGATGAAAGAGATGTACAGACCGAACATCGGCCCGAATTTAAAGATGGCATAGTAGACCAGCACCGGAATAAGCATTGCATAGATCATGCCGTTGCGCTGCAGATCTTTTTTGATGCGGTAGCTCAGGGGCACATGCTCCGAGCTTAAGGTGATCGGCTTTTTTTCTTCGGCCGCCGCGGCTTTGCTCTTTGTGCTCATGCTTGATTCTCCTTTGTGTCAAGGCGGATGACCTCGTGATTTTTAGCGGAAGAATAAACCGCGTGGAGAAGCCTGGTACTGACGATAGCTTCCTCACCACTGACAGGGAACCGTTCCCCTGCCGCCAGCTTAGTGTAGTAATCCTCAATAAGGAACCCGTGACCGCTGCCCCAATAATCCTTGCCGAACACCGTACCGGAGGAGAAATCCTTCGTCTCTGTCTTGCCGTCCAGTTCAGTAGTGACAAGGTTGCCGACCATGCGGATACTGCCATTCTCGCAGACGATTTCTAACTCCACGGGGGCATTTTTCACATAGCAGTTCGTGCAGAAAAAGACGAGCCGCTCGCCGTTGGAGCCGGTCATAAAGACATCGCAGGTATCCTCTGTCTCAATGACGCCCTTGTGACGCTTGGTGGAGCAGCTTGCCTCCACAGTCTTGATCGGCACTGTGAGCCACTGCATCAGATCAAATGTGTGGATTGCCTGATTTTCCAGTGCGCTGCCGCCCTCCTTGTCCAAGGTACCGCGCCAATCAGATTCGGTATAGTATTCGGGGTTTCGGTTCCAGAACACAGCGCCCCGTGCCCCCAGAACCTTGCCCATCCTGCCCGAATCCATCAGGCTGCGCATATACCTGGACGAATCGTTGTAACGGTTCTGGAAGCAGATGCCAAGCGTCCTGCCCGTGCGGTCGCGGACTTCGATCATCTTTTCGGCATCGGCGGGATCCAGCGCCATTGGCTTTTCGCAAAGCACATGCTTACCATGCTCCATGGCTTCTATGGCAACCTGCGCGTGCAGATAGTGGGGCAGGCAGATGTGTACAGCATCGATTTCCGGGTTATCCAATACCCTGTGATACTCTGTCTCCGTGTGTGGGATGCCGTAGGTTTCTGCGGCGGCTGCGGCACGCTCTGGGCGAATATCACAGGCGACAACACACTCGGCGTTCTCGACATTTTTCAAGGCCTTGAAATGATTTTTGGAGATCATACCACAGCCGATAACTGCCGTTTTAAATGTTTTCATTGGTTGTTTCTTCCTTTTTGCTGTGCAGCTCCCTATATTGGGTAGGAGTGACGACC
>DBFXIC010000172.1:0-8783 GCA_048455095.1 Anaeromassilibacillus sp. | reverse complement strand
TCGGAGGCCACCATGCCCTCGGCCACCTTGTCCACCGCGCGGTTGACGATCTCGCCCAACTCCAGCGCCGGCTCCTCCAGCCATGCCTTCAGCCGCTCCTTCGTCATCTTCCGGCCGAAAAAACCGCGTTCATTGATCTCCGTCAAAAGGGCAACGTACAAATTCTGCACCGACGCCTCACTGTTTTCCTCCAGATATGCGTCCAGCAGGTCCGCAGCATCCTCCAGCTTCTTCAGAGCACCGTCGGAAAGAATCAGTACCGCCGTGGTCAGGACACGGATATTCCCCGCCTGCGCGGCCTTCTGCCAAAAAAGCTGCGTGTCCTCGATGTGCAGCCGTTCCTCCAGGAGCAGCATCAGGCGTGTTTTCAGTTTCAGTTCCACTTCTTTTTCTTTCGTTACGATAAGCATGTACATTTCCTCCAGATCGTTGTGTATTTTCAGGCCGAAACGGCACTCCGCAGCATACGGTTGCAAGCATATGCTGCGGACTACCGTCAGGTAGTCCATCGGGAATCAGCCGCCTCCGGTGGGAAGTCCGGTCGTCAGGTCTTCTGGCGCGGTGGCCTTGTAGATCTTCAGCATGCATTTCACCATGTCGTCCAGCTCCAGCGCCGCCAGAGTAATGCGGAAATCTCCCTTCCATTTTTTCACGAGTGATTTTGCCGCGGGCGTGCTTCCGGCGGTGTTGTCTGGCAGTTTTACATACCAGAACAGGTTTTTGCCCTCCAGGGCTTTCAGTGTCGTGTACTGCTCTTTGTAGTAGAGAATCTCCACCTCGATGGCGCTGAACGGTTTCACGCCCGGGACGCCGAACTCAACGTCGCTTTCCAGCGTGCGGTACGTGATATCATCGGGCGGAGTGTCCACCTCCGGGATGCCCTGTACGCCGAACACCTGCGTAGGTGCAACGGTGTCCGTTTCCGCATAATAAAGCTCGGTCAGCACAGTTGCGGACGGAGGCGTAAATTCTGCATTGTATTTTGCCAAAGTATATCCCTCCAGTTCAGTTGTTTCTTTCAAATGTGTTGTCAATGGCGTTCCAGCGGACCTCAAAGTACCCTCCGAAACGCCATTTTTCCGTGATATCGTCCTGCTGGCTGGGCACGTTCCCGGTCTGCCGCAGGTTCAGTTTTTCCAGCTCTGTGCGGAGCTGTTCAAACAGGCGCACGGCGTCAAGCTGCTTGTCCGCCCACACCTCAACCGTGATAGAGATATCGTAGGCCCTCCCCATATACAGAGGGCGCGCCAGCGGCACGGAGAGCGTGCAGCACGGAAATACGGCGCGGGTGCTGGGATTTTCCAGCATCACGCTTTCTTCGTCCGGGAACAATCCTGAATCCACCACTGTCTGCCAGAACATCACGGCAATCTCCGCCTGATTCAACGTGTGCAGCGGGTCATTCATCCGATACGTCACCTCCTCCGGTCACAAGGGCGATAATCTCTTGCTTCACAGCATTTACATTGTCGCCTCGACGGTTGAACGCCGCCGGATGGAAATACGGATGCGGCTTCATGCCGTCTACAACCCAGTATTGCGCCCCGTCGCGCCCCACGATAAGAGGATATCCGTATTTTGCGAAACTGCGCGGCACCATGCTTACATGGATAAACCATGGAATTTGCTTGGCACGCTTGAGGCGTATGGCCTCCGGGTTGCCCTGGTCATCCACTTTGACGCCTGTTCCAAATTCCACGTATGGCGCAAAACTCGTAACCCCGGTGTCGGTATATACGCGTCCGACGATTTCTCCGGTCTCGCTGTTCAGCATCTCGACCTTGATGCACTTCCCGACGACATTTGGAGCCATCCGGATGGCCAGCTTCGCCGTGTCGTCCAAAGCGCGCCGCACACCGCGCTCCGCCGCTCCCGGCAAGCCGTCGATAATACGCTGCAGTCCCGGCCCTGTACGTTTGAAATCGAAGGTCACCATTTCACACGCACCGCCTCTATCAGCGTTGGGTTTTTGGGATGTATGCCGCCTATGAACGCGCTGCGCACGGCCTCTACACGGTATTCTCCCTGCCCGTAATCCTCCAGGGCTTCCCCGTGTATCTCGACGGTGCGCTGTACCGCAGGCCGCGTCAGGTACAGGCGGTCATCCTTACCTATGTTCGGCGGCGTTTCGCTGCGCAGCTTTATAAGCTCGTTCACGGTCTTGCCGTACGCCTGGACATCAACTTCGGAGCGGTCAGTCTGAACATTGATCTCCACCGCACGCAGGCGGGTGTATACGGTCTCCTCCTGCGCTCTGATCCGCGCGGTATGGGGCGTCGTCACCCACACGGTGCTGTTGTTTTCCAGTTTCATAGCCGCAGCACCCGCAATCCTGCTGCCACGATGTTTTTGTGCAGAGTAGCTTCAATATCCTCGTAGGTATAGCTCTGGCCGCCCGCCGTGCTGCCGGTGCTGCCCTCATCGCCGCGGCGGCGCCACGCTGCGCATACAGCGTCCCGCACCAGCTTCAGCAGCGCATCCGGGGTACTGGTGCGGTTGCCGTGCATCAGGGCGGAGGCGAGAAGCCCGTCGAACAGGTCGCCAAGCTCCTCGCCCGCTTCGGACAATCCCAACTGGCGTCGGATGATGTCCAACTGCTTTTCCTTTTCTTCGGGCTTCATCGCACATCAGCCTCCCTTACGCGCCCTGCTCCGCGGCTTCCTCCAGTGCGGCAACACGCGCATCAAGCGCCGTGGTGTCGGAAGCCATGTCTGCAAGCACCTTGCGCAGCTCCGGCGCAATTCCTTCCATTTTCATGATTTCATCGGGCGTCATATCTGTTCCCTCCTATCAGGTCAGGCCGGTGATGGAGCCGTGCAGGAACGCTGGGCCGTGGTCCAGGCCGAACTGGCCGAAAATCTGGCCTTTCTCGCTGGCGCCCGTCTTGGCAAGCTCCTCGTAGAAGAAATTCCCCTTACCCGGCACAGGCTGGAACACCGGGCGCACGGCGCTCATTTCTACGGCGAGCACCGCCGTCTGCGGCATGAAACGGTCCAGGGCAATACCGATGTTTCCGAAGTCCGTTTCGATCTGCTTGATGTTGGTGCCACCGATGTTGCGGTCCGCCGGCGCATAGGAATAGATATCTGTGATGAGCTGTTTCTGCGTGCTGCCGGTCCACAAAACCATGTTGCTGAAGATGGCGCCCGCATCATACATGGCCTTGAAAAGCTGCTGCATCAGCGCCTTGGTGAGAGCTTTGCTCCCAGCCGCCACGTTTGTGCCGCCGGCGCCGGCGCACAGCGCCAGAAGGCCGCGCGTTTTGTTGGCCACATTCGCAGCGGTAGCCTTGGCGTATACGCCGTTGATGATGGTGTACTCCACGTCGCGGGCAATCTTCTGCAGCGCCTTTGCGATTTGGAAGTCTTTCTCGTCGGGCACATTGTTTTCCTGCCCGGCGGTGTTCAGGCCGCTCATGCGTCCGGCGTTGGACATCTTCACATAGCTGATATCCACAGATTCGTGGAAAATCTGCGTCACGTTGGTATTCTGGCTGCGCACGATGCCGACGGGAGCGGGTGCGGTCAGAGACGCGGTCTCCGTGATCGCAGGCTGTGCCGCTTCGGGGAAATTGTACTGGCTGTCGGTCGGGAACTCGAAATCCTCCGTCTGCATGCCGCCTTCGGTCAAGCCTCCGATGGCCGACAGGATAGGGGTATTCACTGCGTCGGCAGTGAACAGCTCACCCGCATAGTTGGGCAGGTTCCAAACGGTGCCCGTGGTCGTAATGTTTGCCATAGTCTTTTAGTCCTCCTTCTGAATGCTGAAAAGTTTGTTCTTCGCCGCCACCCGCTGGGCCAGCGGTACGTTCAGGTCAGCGGCCTGCTTTTCAAGCCGCTGGCGCTCGGTCTGCACCTGCGCGGCCACGGTCTTTGGCGCGGGCTGCTTCAGGCGCTCATTTACAGCGGCCTCGACCGCCTTTTTGAACACGGACGCCAGATTTTCAACAGTCCCCTTCACCGTTTCGGCCTTGGCGGTGCGGAAGTCGATGGTGTCCAGAAATTCCAGGGGCAGCCCGGCGGCGTTGGCTAGCTTGGATGCTTCGGCCTGCAGCTTGTAGGCATTCAGCGCCTGCTCCGCTTCATCGGCCCGCCGGATGGCCTCATCATGCTCGTGCTGTACGCGCTCGGCCTCGGTCATGTTCGCCAGCCTGTCGGCCTCCTGCTGCTTCTGGAGGGCCTTGCTGACCTCTGCGGCGATCATTTTATTCACGTCCTCCCGGGTGAACGTGCGCTCCGGCTTTTTCTCCGGAGCGGCAGCAGAGGCAGCGGGCTGCTGTGCAGCGCCGGTGCCCGCCGCAGGTTCCTGGGCCTGCCCATTCTGAACCGTCATAGTGGCCTGTTCCTGTGTGATATTGTTTTCGTCCATGTTCTTCTCCTGCGTTTTACGCCCGCGCGGCTTATTTGCGTTTTACGCCCGCCGGCTTATTTTTTTGGATGCGTGTATAACAAAAGGCCCGCCGCCGAAGCGTGGGCCTTGTGCTATTGAATTTGAGGAAATTCTTTCATTCGTTGTCCAGATTTACAGACGCATAACGGCATGCGCCATCGCGCCAGGCCCCGCACTCTTCCCCTGTGCATGGCAGCGGGATAAAGTCTACCCGCATCTCATAGGCGTAGCTGCTGATATTTCCACTTTCGTCCAGCTCATTTTTCTGCTTGTAGCGCTGCACTTCGCGCGCCCGGTTATATGGGCACATTTTCGGCATAATGTCCTCTCCTTTCCCGAAAAATGGGCATGAAAAAACCACCGCCTCGTGGGTGGTGGTTTAGTCCTTATATTTTTCGCAAATCTCAATAAATCGGCGCTTTTCTTCCGCCCGAAGTGCACGACGCTCCGGAGTATCAATAACGCCGCGGCTGGGAAGTTTATGTGTTTTTTTGTACGCAGCTATAATTTCATCATCTCTGCGGGTCATTTCTTTCCCCAGCGCAAGAAGCTCCGACTTTTTCTCTTCAGCTTTACTCATCTTTCCCACCTCGTATAGCAGTCGATTCCCAAGATTCTGCAGGTTTCCTCCATCAAACAATGCTGACGCAAATCCTCATAATCGGAATAGTCTGGCTTGCATCGGATTTCTAGAATATCCTGTATTCTTTCTCCGGCTTCCGCCCTCGCCTTATCCCACATTTCCCATGTAATGCCCTCCGGGCGCTCAAACCGATAATGGTATTTAAAGTCCACAGCCTCCATCACGGCGGAGCCGTCTTCAAAAAACGCGGGCATGTCCACATCTGTGCTGAACGAAAACTGCGTGCTGTCTGGCGGATGGGTGTGGATGTTGTAGCTCTCTATCATCTTATCACCCAGATACGAACAGTCAACCCCTGTCGGGTTGTTGTCCGTAATAAAGTGCACTTCTCCGTCACGGGTGATAACAAGCATGTTTTCCACGGGAGATCTTGCATATTGCTTGCAGAATGCTTTTATCAGTTTTTCAACCAAAGCATGATTGTTTGGGTCGATATGCCCTTTCATCTCATGTACAATAGCTCCCGGTTGCCCGTCATCCCCACCAGCTCCGCGGCGGCTCTCCACCTCAACCGCCTGGATCACGCTGCGGCAGGGGTGCGGCGGAGGATACACGGGCGGGGCGTTGACGCCCAGCTTCAGCTCCTCCATCCGGAACACCTTGCCGTGCAGCGCCCGGCATTCGCTCGTTGTGCGGTCGTCGATGGTCGCTATGAACCGGTACGCTTTCACGCCCGCATCTATGAACGCCTGCACCACCGTGTGCCCCACGATGAAGCCCATCACCATATCGTAGTAGCCCGCAAATCTGCCCTCCGGCGTTTTTTGCACCTCGCGGAGCTGCCATGCCCGCTGCCGCCTCAAAATAGCCTGCATCGGTTCGCTGTCCATGGAAAGTTCTTTTCCCTGGGATGAATCGACAACGGCCTGCTTGGTGATTTCTCTTGCCCGGTATGCCGCATCCGCAGCCAGTGCCTGCTCATACGTCAGGCCCGTGGGCAATGGATTGTTTGAAAGCGTATCCCGCACAAATTTGGCCCCGGGAGCATTTTTTGCTCCGAGGCGTGTAACTTCATTCCCCTCGGCAAAAGCGCGCTTGTATACGATTCTGGAGGCACTCAGCAGGGCGTCGCGGTCTGTCTCTGAAATTCTGGCGTAGCTGTCAGAAATGGCGTGCATCAGGTACAGCAGCATTGCCTCGTCGCAGCGCATCCTTGTTCGGCGCTGGGCGTCCTGCATCAGCAGCCGCAGCTCGCCGGTGCTCTCTCCCTGCTTTTTCCAGCGGGTGATATCCCGGTGCAGCCGTTCCACCTGCGCCTTGGGCAGAAGCCCCATCATGGACAGACCGGCAAAACGGTTGAGAATGTCCTGTGCTTCATCCTGTATCGCGCGGCTTTCCCGCAGGACCGCCCTGTATACGTGCCTGTTTTCCGCATCGATGGGCCGCCAGAAGGCCAGCTCGTCAAAGCCATATGTATTATCGTTACGGCCTTGCTGTGCCATTCAAATCCCCGTCCTCGCCTGTTTTGTCATCATCCTGTCCGGGTGTATCGTCTTCGTTTCCAAGTTCCTTTGCCCGCTCCACGGCAAGCTCATAGTTCGCCGCTGCTTCGGCGTCACGCTTGGCGATCTCCTCCGCAGGGTCCACCTCCACCTGGCTCTCGCTGATGCATGTCTCGTCGCTGAACAGGCCGCTGGTTTTCATTGTAGCCGCCCGGTTGATGGATTTATCCTTGTCGGTCGGAATATTCCGCTGCATCACAACGTCAATGTCGCGGAAATCAAATTTCTGTCCTTTCTTGGCAAGACGGCCGCAGATCAGCTCCCACAAAGCCAGATACCCCTTTCGGAAGATTCGGTCCATGCTGGCCGTGTATTGGTCCAGAGCATACAGCTTATATCCCAGCGCGCTTGCGTTGTCCGCATTGGCGAACGCCTCATCCGTCATATTGGGCACACCTGTCAGCATCGTGATCTCATCGTGCAGGCTTTTCAGTACATCCAGCAAGCCGGAATAGTTGACGTCCTTCAGCAGCCAGTGGATATCTCCATCATCGTCCACCGAGATGGTGCGGGCGTTCAGAATGGCCCGTTCCTCCACAAGGCGGGCCGGGTTGGGAACCATTTCTCCCTGCTCATTCAGGATGGTGGCTTGATTCTCATAGTTGTAGCCTCTCAGCAGCAGCTTCGCCTCATCGTTTTCCTGTGTCATGCTGCGGATATTCTTGCGGATCTGCTCAAAATCCTTGATGTCGCTCAGGCCAGGCTCAAAAATGGCGATGTTGTCCGGGTTTTCGAACGCCACGGCCGGGATGCCGTCCCATAAAGTGGAGCCATTGTCTCCGGCTTCCTCCTTGTAACCGTCCGAAGAAGAACGGAACATGCGCGTACCTGCTTGCGTCAAAAGCTCGATTACGGATTGAGGATTTCCAGCGTCATCCTCTTCCTTCCACATGCGCACAAGCCCGACCAGATTTGCAGGCGTTGAGTAATCCCATATGCCCACCGTCTGCTTTGAATCGAAACGGGTATACACGATTTCGTTGTCGCTGTTTTCGTACACATACAAATAGGCGCCGCTCATGACGACATAATCCCGCACAAGCTCCATGTACGTGGCCCCGTCGTCGTTGTAGCGGCGAATATAGTCAATAGCGGATTTGAACTCGCGGATATACACTTCATCGTGCGTTCTGCCCTCTCCGCAATTACGGCAGCGCACGTTGTACTGCGGCGCTTTCCCGCTCAGGTATCCGGTTACCATATTGGCGATGTAGTATTCAAAAGGCACCGTTTTCTTTTGGCCGTCGTCTCCGATGATCTCATACAGCCCGTTTTTGCGGGAATACCGCTTGTACATCTCGCGGCGGTACTCCAGAATAGGCGCGATCCTGTCCACCAGGTTTTGGATAGTCTCAGCGCTATAAGCCTCCAGGGCTTTCTGGTTCATTTGCAGCATGTATCTTTCCTCCTGCTAGACAATACGGCCGGAAGAAAACCCCCAGCCGCTTGGTTTATTGAATTGCTCCGCGACGCCCGTAGCCGCGTCCTGTGCGTCGTCGTGGGCGTTTTTGCCCTCTTTCTGGTATCTGTACATGGATTTGTAAAATTCCGGCCAGCGGTCTTTCCAGTTGGCTGGAAAATACATGTGATCGCACACCCAGGTAGCATGCGTCAGAATGCGTGCGGTCTTGTTCTCCCCCTGATGGAACCATTCGATCCGGCAGCGGTTTGAACGATATTTCTCCCGCAGAATACGCTCCACGTTGCGGGCAAACCCACGGCCGCCGTTGTTGCTCTCGATACGTGCGACCTGGCATCCTGTTTCCGCAAGCCTGCGCGCGGTCTCTTCTTCGGTTACTTCCATCCCGGCCTTGGTAAAGTACACATCCAGAACAAGCGCCTCGTTGTTGTAGTCCGCATATGTGATGCTGCACAGATAATCCTCGCCCTGGTCGGCGGTGTCGGTGTAGTTGCGTATCTGCAGCGGGATAGGCTTACCATCCGGCTTGCAGGGAAGTGTAGCGTATGTTTTGAAAGACTGGTATAACCTGCCCTGCAGGTCAATGGGAATCTGCTGATAGTTTGCAGACGCGATTTCCGGGCTCATGGGCCGCACTTTCATCTCATAGCTTTCACGGCTCAGTATTTCCGGGCACAGCATAGTGCCGTCGTCCTGCAGTGCTTTTTCAACCAGCATCCGGATTTTTTCGCCGGCTCCTGTAAAATGCTCCATCGCACGCCCGGCCAAGTCTCCGCTGGCCCACCGCGTCATGATGATGAGGATTTTCCCGCCCTCCTCCAAACGTGAG
>DBFXIC010000171.1:0-5654 GCA_048455095.1 Anaeromassilibacillus sp. | reverse complement strand
CCACCCTGTTGTTGCGCCTGCGGAAGATCAGGGTGCAGGAGAGATACAAAGTATTTGATGTTGGACTGTTGAGAAGGATGAGTGTCGTAGCGATTCCCAGCATTATGCAGCAGTCCTTCGTCTCTGTTGGGCAGCTTTGCGTACAAGGGCTGATCAATGGGTTCGGTTCCATTACCGTGGCGGGATACTCTGCCGCTTTTAAGATCAATATGTTTGCAATCTCTGTCATGACCACCATGTCCAGCGCGCTTTCCAGCTTTACGGCGCAGAATCTCGGCGCAGGAAAGCTGGACCGCGTCCGGAAAGGGATGAAATGCGGTGCAGGTATCGCGCTTTCCATCGAATGTGTCCTTCTGGCATGTGTATTCCTGTTTGGCCGCAACTTGATCGGCCTGTTTGTCAGCAGCACAGAGGATACGGGGGAGATGCTGGCGACCGGTTTGCAGTTCCTATGGATCGTCGCACCCTTCTGGCTGGTCGTCACCGTAAAGAACATGTGCGACGCAGTGATGCGCGGTGCGGGCGACATGAATGAATTTATGATTTCCACATTGATCGATCTGGTCCTCCGCGTGGGATGCTCGTATCTGCTGGCGCCCGTGTTTGGCTTCGCAGGGATTTCCTGGGCATATCCGATCGGATGGATTGTGGGAACCTCCCTTTCCGTTTTTTATTACCATAGAGGGAATTGGAGCCGTTTCTGGCAGAATCAGCAGATGGAGAGTGGAAAGGATGCTGTAGAAGAGGCGTAGCGGTTTTGTGCCGGATGCCTTTTCCTATTTTACAGCGCAACAGTCGTGTAGGATTTTTCCAAGAATACGGATACCGGTTTCGATGCGCTCCTCCGGCATGTTGGAAAAATTGATGCGGAAGGTGTTCTCGTGCCCACCATTCGGAAAGAACGATCCCCCGGGGACAAAGGCGACGTTCCGTGCAAGGCATTCCTGTAGCAGTTCCCGTGCATCGATTTCGCCAGGAAGGGTGATCCAGGCAAAGAGTCCTCCCTGGGGACGGGTGAAGGAAACGGTCTTTGGAAAGGTTTCTTCCATCAGACGCAGGGTTAGATCCCGGCGGCGGCGGTAAACAGCCTGTATTTTTGCGATATGTGCGTCGATGTCGTTCTGTTCCAGGTAGGCGGCGATCTCCATCTGTGCAAGCGTATTACACTGCAGGTCTGCGCCCTGCTTTGTCAGGACGTATTTTTCGATGATCTCCGTTTCCCCCGCGATCCAACCGATGCGATAGCCGGGACAAAAGATTTTGGAGAAGGTGCCGCAGCAGAGCACGCGTCCCGCCCGGTCAAACGCCTTGACCGACGGAAGTGGACGGCCTTCATACCGAAGTTCTCCGTATGGATTGTCCTCTACGACCGCTACGTTGTATTGTGCGGCCAGTTCGGCCAGGCGTTTTCTGCGCGAAAGGCTCCATGTTTTCCCGGTTGGGTTTTGGAAATCGGGAATGGCGTAAATCAGCTTTGCCCGCGGTGTAGAAGCAAGCGCTTTTTCCAGCGAGTCGGGAAGCATTCCCTCGTCGTCTGTGGGAATCTCGATAAATTTGCAGCCGTATGCCCGGAATGCGCTCAAGGCCGCAAGATAGGTCGGGCTTTCGCATAGAACGACGTCCCCCTCGTCCAGAAAGACTTTTCCGGAAAGATCCAGCGCCTGCTGGGAACCATGTGTGATGAGGATATTTTCCGCGCGAAAAGCTGTACCCAGGCGTTGGTTCATGCGGTCTGCAATCCATTGCCGCAGCGGCAGGTAGCCCTCTGTGGTGGTGTATTGCAGCGCCTTTTCCCCATGGGTTTCCAATGTTATGCGGCACGCTTCCAAGATCTCCCCTATGGGGAAGAGTTCGGGGGCGGGCAGCCCTCCGGCAAAGGAAATCATCTCTGGATTTTCTGTCACTTTCAAAATCTCGCGGATTTCAGAGGCTTTTAAAGCATCCATTCGTTTTGCAAATTTCCAGTTCATAAAGGGTTCTCCTCACTTTATATTTGCAAACACGCAATAAAAAACGCCCTAAGCCAATCGGCTTAGGGCGGACAATAACAAATCCGTGGTACCACCTAAATTCAAGGGAAAATCCCCCTGCACTTTTCTGGCGCGGGATATGAAAATCCGACGCCGTTTCCCGGTAACGGGGGAAACCGTTGGAGCCTACTGAGAAAATTCCGTTCAGTCCAAAGCTCAGAGGCTACTTCCAAAGGCAAATATGCCCGAAACCCAGGGGCTCCACCCTCCGCAGGAAGATTCTCACCAGCCATCTTCTCTCTGTGCTTTGGAGAGGTGTGTACTACTCCTCGTCAATGCTTTTATCCGTGTTTGTATTTGCTGATTACTATAGCAGAGAATAGAAGTGCTGTCAACTGTTTTTTGTTTGGGTGGAAGAAGCGGGATGCCATATCATGCAGATCGGAGGCGATTCGATGCGGCTATTTATAGCGGTCTTATTTGACAAAGAAAGTTTCGAAACAATTTGGCAAGCAGAAGAAATGCTGCGCCTCCAGGCGGTTGCCGGGAACTTTACACGGAAAGAAAACCTGCACATGACACTGGCGTTTCTCGGCGAGACAACGAACGCAGAAGGGGCAAAGCGTGCGATGAATGCAGTGGAGGCGGAGCCGTTTCCTTTGACGTTGCATGGGGCCGGGATGTTTTCCCACGGCGATAACGATATTTACTGGCTTGCCGTGGAACATGAGCCGCGTTTGATCGCCCTGCAAAATCGGCTTTGCAAGGTGTTGCGGGAAGAGGGGTTCGTTTTAGAGGATCGCACATTCCAACCGCATGTCACGTTGGGCAAGCGTGTACGCGTAAAAGAAGATTTTGTCATGCAGGACTATATCAATGCAATTCCTCCCATTTCGGCGCGGGTTGACAAGATCAGCCTGATGAAATCCGAATGGGTCCATGGTGTTTTGACCTACACAGAGATCGGTGTAAAGAAGCTGGGACTGGTTCAGGGGGAGTAAGGGATCAGCTCTATTTTGCAGGCGTGGCCGCATCGTACGATGCGTTTGGATTTTGGATGATACGGAGAAGGGGATCTATGGAAAAATGCATTGTGGTGTATATGCTTTTGTGCGCCGATGGGACGCTGTACACAGGCTGGACAGACCATTTGGAAAAACGCTTAAAAACGCATAACGCGGGACGCGGCGCAAAATACACGCGCTCCCGTCTTCCGGTTCGCCTGGTTTACCGGGAAGAGATGCCGGATAAGTCCTCTGCACTCCGCCGGGAAGCGCAGATCAAACACATGACGCGGAAACAGAAGCTGGAACTGCTGCAAATGCATCCGCTACTTGAATAAGTGGATATCGTTGTGCTATACTTTTGGCAAATAAACGAAAGCAACGCAAAAAGAATAAAGAAGACTGTTGAGAGCCCGTATGCGGCGCTTCTGGCCGCAGCGGCACACAAAGGAGGAACAAACCATTATGCCATGTATTCAGACAAAGGTCAGCGTCAAAATGACCGATCAGCAGGAGAAAACGATCAAAGAGCAACTGGGAAAAGCAATTTCCTTGATTCCTGGAAAGAGCGAAAGCTGGCTGATGCTCACATTTGAGGACGATTGCCATATCTATTTTCAGGGCGACGGGAAACAGCCTGCCGCTTTCGTGGAGGTTAAAATTTATGGCAAGGCAAATGGGGACGCTTACGATCAGATGACCGCGGCGATTACGCAAATCTTGAGCAACGAATTGCAGATTGCACCCAACCGCATCTATGTCAAATATGAGGAAACCGCCCATTGGGGTTGGAACGGAAACAATTTCTGATACAACTGAAAAGCCGCCTGCTTTCTTGAGCAGACGGCTTTTATATATGTACAAAAATTATCTGGCGAACGCCAGGAAATAGAGAAGGACCAGCGCGCCAAGGACGATGCGGTAATATCCAAACGCCTTGAAATCGTGCTTTTTGATATATCCCATCAGGAACTTGATGGCAAAGACAGACACGACAAATGCGACGATCATACCTGTGAGCAGGATGGCGATCTCCATGCCGGTATAGGCAAACCCGAATTTGACCATTTTGAGCAGGCTTGCACCGAACATCACCGGGATGGCAAGGAAGAAGGTGAACTCCGCAGAAACCGTACGGGAGGCGCCCAGCAAGATGCCGCCGAGGATGGTTGCGCCGGATCGGGAGGTGCCGGGGATCAGTGCCAACACCTGAAAGACGCCGATGAGAAATGCGGTGCGGTAGGAGAGGTCGTTGAGCGTCCTCACCCCGGGAGAGCGATGCTTATTCCAGTTTTCCACCAGAATAAACAGAACGCCGTAGAGGATCAGCATAACGGAGACGGTCACATAGTTATAGAAAACACTTTCGAGTAGATCGTCGAACAACAGGCCGATGACCGCCGCAGGCAAGCAGGAGACGATCACTTTCCCCCAGAGCGTAAACGTATCGCGTTTTTCAATTTGCGTCTTTTTGGGGGAGAACGGGTTCAGTTTATGGAAATACAGGACGACGACAGCCAGGATGGCCCCGAGCTGAATGACAACCAAAAACATCTCTTTGAACGCGGGTGAAGTGTTGAGCTTGATGAATTCATCGGCCAGGATCATATGGCCGGTGCTGCTGATCGGCAGCCACTCCGTGATGCCCTCAATGATGCCCAGGACAGCAGCCTTTAGAAGCTCCAAAAGGTCCATTTGTATTCCTCCTAATATGATGGTGTGTTGGCAGCATCCGTAAAAATCCGGTTGAAAAAATGTATGCTGCCGGCCGTAAGACATTGCTTTTCATTATACAATGGATTGTGGTAAAAATAAAACCATAATTGGTGAAAAGTCAAAAAGCTTTTGATTGCGCCCGATTCAGGGGCGCAATCTTCATGAGAGGCACAGCGCATCAAAAAATGGATGGCAGCCAGGTTTGAGAGAATTGATCCGGGCTGGAATGTTGGTGTAGGCTTATTTTTTATTGCCAAGATAGCTAAATTAGGCATCATAAGGCGGCAAGCCGTTTCATAGGAACACCCCGCAAACCCGCATGGAATGGGCGTTTTCTCAAATTCGATGAATAAACCGGCACAACCTGTAACAGCATGGTTTTGTAAAGTTAGGCACCATTTAGTCACCACAAAACAAAAAATCAGCAAGCCCTTGCGCGGCGGGAATCCCGATTCCACCGAAAACAATCGTGGCAGGCAGGGTAGGAGTATATACACTCCTGTAAAATACTTGTTGGGTACTGGAACCCAAACCCCGGAAAAGCGCCACCACCGGCGGCCTTTTCTATCGCCTCTGATGGGGCTGCTCCACTTTTGGAGCGTTTGCAAGGCAGCGCAAGCGGCCCTTGCCGGGGGATTGGGGGTGGCCCTCAACAAGCAGATTTTCCATGTTTTTGCTAAGGCGAAAAACGGAAAAATCGCAAAGTGTGTACCGCTTTGCCCTGCTTGCCACTATTGCAAACGGTAAAATGGGGTATGCTCATTATACTAAGAAGACGTAGTAAATTATCTCGACAAACTGGAAGTTACTTCTTTTCCCTATATCCTAAAACCATAAAAGCAATCCCCATCACGATGATAATTCCGGTTAATATAAAGATGATGGGATAGGGTTGATTTCCTGCATACTTCCAAAAATCACTGTAAAATCCCTCTCCGCTTACTTGTGCTTTTTGTAATGTTCC
>DBFXIC010000170.1:0-4081 GCA_048455095.1 Anaeromassilibacillus sp. | reverse complement strand
GTACACGGCGGCTACGGCTACACCAAGGATTACCCGGTTGAGCGCATGATGCGTGATGCAAAGATCACGGAAATCTATGAAGGCACCAGCGAAGTACAGCGCATGGTCATCTCCTCTAATGTAATTAAATAGTCGATAAAGGCCAGAAGGAGTGAAAATCTTTGAATATCGTAGTTTGCATTAAGCAAGTTCCGAATACCAACGAAGTAAAGCTTGATCCGGTGACCGGTACCCTGATTCGTGAAGGCGTGCCGAGCATCATCAACCCGGACGACAAGGCGGGCCTGGAAGCAGCGCTCCGCTTGAAGGATTCCATCGGCGCACATGTGACTGTGCTCTCCATGGGCCCGCCGCAGGCGGATGCTGCTTTGCGCGAAGCGCTGGCAATGGGCGCGGACGAGGCGGTCTTGGTTTCCGACAGAGCGTTCGGCGGCGCAGACACTTGGGCAACCTCCACGACGATCGCGGCTGCGATCAAGAATCTCGAGTACGATCTCATCATTACGGGCCGCCAGGCCATCGACGGCGACACCGCACAGGTCGGCCCGCAGATCTCCGAGCACCTCGGCATTCCGAACATCAGCTATGCGGAGGACATCAAGGTGGAAGGCGATTCTGTTATCGTCAAGCGCCAGTATGAAGATCGTTATCACACGGTTAAGGCGAAAATGCCCTGCCTGATCACTGCTCTGAGCGAGCTGAACAAGCCCCGTTATATGACGCCCGGCGGTATTTTCGACGCATACAGAGAGAAGGAAGTCAAGGTTTGGGGTCTGAAGGACATCACTGTCGATCAGACGAACATCGGCCTGAAGGGCTCACCCACCAGAGTGTTCCAGACGTTCACGAAGAGCTTGAAGGCGGCTGGTACGGTTGTCCAGCTCGACCCGGAAGAGTCTGCCAACTACATGATCGAAAAGCTCAAGGAAAAGTTCATTATATAGTTTGTAGTTTGTGATGACAACTGAGAATATTGAAAGTGGTGAGCAATAAATGAATTTACAGGATTATCAGGGCGTATTTGTTTTCGTCCAGCAGGTTGATCATAAAATCACTGGCGTTTCTTATGAGTTGCTCGGCAAAGGCAAGGAACTTGCTGCCGACTTGGGCACCGAAGTAACCGCTGTTCTGCTTGGCTATCAGGTGGAGGATCTCTGCCCGAAGCTTGCCCGCTATGGTGCGGACAAGGTGATTCTGGTGGACAATGAGGCGTTGGAGCCCTATACCACCGAGCCCTACACCCATGCGATGTACAGCGTAATCACGAAGTATAAGCCCGCTGTTGTGCTCTACGGTGCGACCGCCATCGGCCGCGACCTGGCGCCCCGCGTCTCCGCTCGTGTGCATACCGGTCTGACTGCTGACTGCACAAAGTTGGAAATCGATCCCGACACGAAGAACCTGAAGATGACCCGTCCGGCATTCGGCGGCAACATCATGGCCACCATCCTCTGCCCGGAGCATCGTCCGCAGATGGCGACGGTTCGTCCCGGCGTGATGCAGAAGATTAAGCCGATCGACGGCGCAGAAGTTCCGGTTGAGAAGTTTGATCCCGGCTTTGAGAAGAACAATAAGTATGTCGAAGTGCTCGACGTTGTCAAAAAGGTCAGCGATAAGATCGACATTCAGGATGCGAAGATTCTGGTTTCTGGCGGCCGCGGCATGGGCTGCCCGGAGAACTTCCAGCTTCTGCGCGACCTTGCGGATGTCATCGGTGGTGAAGTTAGCGCATCCAGAGCCAGCGTTGATGCAGGCTGGGCGGAAAAGGATGTACAGGTCGGTCAGACCGGCAAGACGGTTCGTCCGAACCTCTATATCGCTTGTGGCATTTCCGGTGCGATTCAGCATCTGGCCGGCATGGAGGATTCCGACGTGATCATTGCGATCAATAAGGATGAGAACGCGCCGATCTTCGAAGTTGCCGATTATGGCATTGTGGGCGATGTGACCAAGATTCTTCCGATCTTCACGGAGAAGCTCAAGGAAGAGCTGGCCCTGCGCAACGCGTAATTTTTCATATAAAGTGGATAAGCCCCTGGGAACTTCCCAGGGGCTTTTTGCATGTCCATCTCTTTAAAATCGCAGCCAGAATACGTTTTATATTTTAGAAATTTGTAAACAGCAGGCACCAAATTTCTGACCGCATAATACTATGAAATAAAACGAAAAGGAGATGGATACGATGAATTCATCTGATCATATGGGTGCATCCTTCTTCCGGAATACCCCGGTTACACCGTTGCCCAATCCGGGAGAGGGTGGGCCGGTAGACTCCGGCAGCAGTACGCCGGTAATTCCGCTGCCAAACCCGGGAGAGGGTGGAGCAGTAGCGCCCGACGGCAGTATGCCGGTGATTCCTCTGCCGAATCCAGGCGAAGGTGGACCTGTTGCACCTGGCCGTCCGGGACAGACGATTCCCATTCTACCTCTTCCAAACCCACCTTGCTTTTTCTGCGCGCCCAATCAGATTTCCAGCCGTGTACGGTTTCTCAACGCTGCGTTTGGCTACAATCCTTTCCGCATCTTTGTCAACAATCGTTTTATTGTCAATGGCCTTGGTTATACCGCACTAACGCCCTATGGACGCGTATCAGACGGATTCCAAAGAGTGACTGTGACGGGAATGAACGGATACATCTATTTGCAAAAGACGTTGCCTTTCCGTGCGAACGAAAATGTGACCGTAGCGATCATCAACACTGCGGGCGGTGGCCTTGATCTGTTGCAAATTTCGGATACACCGTGTTCGAGGCCGGCAAATATGTCCTGTTTCCGGACTTGCAATCTTACGTTCAACAGTAACCCATTGGATGTAGTACTCGCAGATGGACGCGTGGTATACAGTGATGTCCGTTTTAAGGAGGTCACTGCCTTCAAGCGTATTCGCCCGGGATCCTATGAGCTTTACCTGGCTGAGACGGATCTGCGCCCAATGCCGCGATATGCCGATATTGAAACTTTGGATATGAATACGGCAAACGTCCAATTGCCTGAAGTACTTGTTTCGACCTATCTGGATGTCAGGGCGAATGCAACGTATACATTGTTTATTTTCACCAGAGAAAACACACAAAATGCTGTCCAGACTATGGTGGTTGAAGACCGTTAATCCTTTTATGTGATAGAACAGTCGTATGAAATCTTTGCGGAGATTTTATACGGCTGTTTTGAAATGGGTGAACCCATGGAAAAATGCGCAAGGATATGATAAAATGCAAAAGAATATGTAAAAAGGGGGAATGGCAATGATACAGGTTGAACAGGCGCTTCACTTTTTAGAAAGTGATCCTCTCCTTCATATTGATATGCTAGAATGCATCCGGCGGGGAAACGCCGAATGGATTTACGCTGGGGACCATGGTGCGCTGCTGTGTGATAGACCTTCGGGGACATACATGATCAGTGCCGATACAGAGGCGGTGGCACGGGAATGCCTGGAAAAACTTGACCGCATAGAGTTGCTTGTTTGCCATCAGGAGCTTTACAAAGATATGGTGTCGAGCGTTTACGGCCTTACCATGTCCGAGCGATGCTATCAGGCAGCGTACCTGGGGAAGAAGGCGCTTCCGGAACCGGATGCCGATTGGAAAATCCGGCCTTTGGACGAGTCTTATTTGGCCTTTGTGAGAGAGCATTACCAGATGGTTCCAGAGGAGGGCTATATCCATGATCGTTTGACCTCTGGCATGATGTATGGAATCTTTGTGAATGACGTTCCTGCGGGTTTCGTAGGGATGCATGCGGAAGGCTCCCTTGGAATGCTGGAAATTTTGCCGGAATACCGCAGAAAAGGACTGGCGTACGCATTGGAAGCGTATGCGATCAACCGGATGCTGGAAAGAGGCTGGACGCCCTACGGCCAGGTGATCGATGGAAATCTTGCCTCCATGGGCCTGCAAAAAAAATTGGGACTATCGATTTCGGATAAAACCTGCTATTGGGTGAGTTGATTTTGAATTTGTAGGCTTTAGGGACAGAGATCATTAGAAAGAAGATTCTCTCCTGCAGAGGCCCTATATGATATATATTTAACAACTGAATGGAAGAATCTATAAGCGAAAAAATTTCACACAAGAGACCC
>DBFXIC010000169.1:0-13678 GCA_048455095.1 Anaeromassilibacillus sp. | reverse complement strand
CCGTCCGCGTGTTTAAGCTGGAGGTCGAAACGCTGTCGTGCAAGGAGCATGAATGATTTTGCAGTAAAATCGTCCTTCCCGGTGGGTTCTCATAAGACAGTATTAGAAAACTACTAAATTACGGCATCTGTCAGGCAGGCGCGGTTTTTTGAAGGGGGTATCCTGTCATTCCCCATGCCTGAAAATCAAACTACTATCACCATTTAATACTCATGCGGTTCACCAAGAGACATACTAAAAAAATTGCTATGCTGTAAATCACACAAGGAACAGGCGCGTTAACGGCCTGTGAGGCAGGGTTCGGGGAAGCTTCTCAACAGGTATTTTTGCAGGGCTGACAGCCCCGCAAAACAGCAAGCGTGTCCATTTTGCGTTGCTTGCGGTTTCGTGCAAGGTGTAAACGCTACTAAAATAATTTGCAGAGCGCTATTGACAAACGAGATAATGGTGCATATACTGTTCACATCAAAACTTTTTAATATGAGGCAAACACATGAGAACTTACCAAGAAAGCGCAAGGGTGTTTAAAGCCCTGTGCGACCCAAAACGTCTTGCCATTTTGGAGCAACTACGCAGTGGCGAGAAATGCGCTTGTGTTTTACAAGAGCCGATGGATTTAACACAGTCTGGCCTATCTTATCACATGAAAATTCTATGTGATTCCGGGCTTGTGGTGAGTCGTCAAGAGGGTAAATGGACGCATTACCGCTTGAGCGAGACCGGCAAAGATGAAGCGGTGGAGTTACTACTGGCTCTTACCACACCGAACACAGAACGGGTATGTGAATGCCCCGCATGTGATAAATAAACGCCATCATAGCAAGATGGCGTTTATCTCGGCACTAAACATCAATTTTTTTTGATATGTTGTCCGGCAAATTGAAAGCGAGGTTTCTCTATGGGTGTGTGGCAATTTATCCAGGATCAAGTGTTCGGCATGAAATGGCTGAATGAGCTAATTGGCAAGGGCCTTTCCAAGCTGGGGCTGGATGTAGGGGAACGTATAGGAGGAAGTATTCAGTTTTTCTTCTATGATGTGTTAAAAATCACGGTGCTGCTCTGCCTTTTGATTTTCGTAATTTCCTACATTCAAAGTTACTTTCCGCCGGAACGAAGCAAGCGGATATTGAGCCGGTTCCATGGTGTCGGTGCAAATATCATATCTGCCCTGCTGGGAACTGTGACGCCTTTCTGTTCTTGCTCGTCCATTCCACTTTTTATCGGCTTCACCAGCGCAGGGTTGCCGCTGGGAGTTACATTCTCTTTTCTGATTTCATCCCCTATGGTGGACTTGGGGAGTCTTATTCTTTTAATGAGCATTTTCGGGGCAAAAGTTGCGGTCATCTATGTGATTGTCGGTTTAATGATCGCTGTGGCAGGCGGCACCTTAATTGAAAAACTACACATGGAACCGTATGTGGAGGAATTTGTCCGTGCTGCCGGCGGCGTGGATATTGAATCTCCTACCCTGACGAAACGGGAACGAATACAGTATGCCAGAGAACAGGTCGTTTCCACATTCAAAAAAGTATTTCCATACATTTTGGTTGGTGTGGGAATTGGCGCAATCATTCACAACTGGATTCCAGAAAGCTGGATTGAAGCGGTATTAGGCGGCAACAATCCCTTTGGTGTTGTTCTTGCCACGCTGGTGGGTATCCCCATGTATGCGGATATTTTTGGTACAATCCCGGTGGCAGAAGCCCTGCTCTATAAGGGCGCACAACTCGGCACAATTTTGTCCTTTATGATGGCTGTCACAACACTGAGTTTGCCGTCCTTGATTATGCTTCGCAAGGCTGTGAAGCCGAAGCTGCTGGCGCTGTTTATTGGTATTTGCACTATCGGTATCATCCTTGTGGGCTACCTGTTCAATGCGTTTCAATTTTTGCTTATATAATTTTCAGGAGGAATCAATTATGGGACTTTTTAACAAGAAAAAAGAAGAAACGAACTTCTGCTGCTGTGTGGGAAACTGCACCCCAAAAACAATGGCAAAAACAGAAGCGTCTAAGTCTGGCGTTGGGGTGAAGGTGCTGGGAAGTGGCTGCGTTAAATGCAAAACTCTGGAAAATGCTACCCGTGAAGCTCTTGTGGAATTGGGAATGGATACAACCATCGACCATGTAACGGACTTTTCACAAATCGCCGCTTACGGAGTTATGACTACTCCTGCGCTGGTTGTGGACGGGAAAGTCGTGTCTTATGGCAAGGTGTTAACAAAGAAAGAAGCTAAAACCATCATTGCGGATGCAAGGAGGTAACGCTGTGCTTTTCTATCCGTCTCCTTGGCTTTTCAAAAAAGCCACTCTCCAGGGCGGATAGAGATTGCCCAAGGATACGAAAATCATCGTAATACACAGCATTTGAAAATAACGCCCGTTTCTCCTGCGTCCGTGCAGCTTTAAGCTGTGCGGGCGCTTTCCTATGCTCTGAGACACTTTGTCTCCAGGCGCCCCGCCTGCCTTTTGTTTCGATTCACCCAACCAAAAAATCAAAACGGAGGAATAAAATGCCAGCCATCAACCTGAAAGATTTTTTCTGCCGGTACACTACGGACAAGTTCATTGATGTTTCGGAAAAAGGTCCTGAAGAGCTTCGGACGGATAAGCGGTACGAGGCAACCCAGAGTATCCGAATCACTTATGCTCCGTGGGCTTTATTCCGCTGGAAGAGCTGACAAAAGCAGGAACGGCATGATTCATAGGCCATGCCGCTCCCCAAAACTTCACTCACTTTTTTATGGCACCCCGCCTAAGGCGCTGTTCCGCTTGTTTTCAAGGTGCCGGTCAACACAAAAAAGCGTCCGAAAACCGTATAAAGCATAAGAAAACACCCATTGACGCCTAGAACACAGGAAAATCAGCCGCAGCGGCATTTCTACCTTTCCTCCACCTGCGGCTCCTGGATGCGGCCTATGACAAACATTGCCGTGACAAATAACAGGAGTGTGAAAACGAAAGGCAGGCGGCGGTCCATACTGGAGAGCCACCCGGCCAGATAACCAAAAGGAGAGGAGAGGGCAACTGTGGAGGCCATGATAAGGGCATTCAGGCGTGCCCGTTCCTGCGGAGTGATGTTGAGCTGGAGAAGCGCGTCCTTACGCGGATTCACCAGCGCTGCCGCCACAGCGGCAATAAACACATACAACAGCACAAAGCCCAGTCTGTCCGCAGGAGAGAAGATCAGCACCAAGGCAGCCACGACGTACAACGCCAGCCCGATCCACAGCGGGATGCGAAATTTCGTGGCATTGATGCGGTGCTGAAGCCCTATCATAAAGATCAGCATGACAGCCGCGTTCAAAATGGGGAACAGCGCCAGAAAGTTTTCCGAAAGCCCCAGCCGCTGTGTCACATACAGACCAAAAAAGTTTGTGCTCACCATGTTGGTGACATACAGGATCACAGAAACAGCCACTGCTTTGAGCACACCCCTATTCTTCAGCATACCGGGAATCAACTGGCGGTATTCCCCCAGCATATGAAAAACAGATATTCCCCTTGTCTCTGCGCGCCGGATTTTGCCCTGCTTCGTTTCATGGCAAAACCGGAAGGTGATGAGCGTTTTCAGGATCATTGTCAGCGCAAAAAGAAAATACAGCACCCGTACTACCGGCACGATCGAATACGAACGGACGAACAGACCGGAAAGCGGCGCAAAAAAGATGGCCACCAATCCGCCAATATTTACCCAGGTATAGATTCCTACCAGATCCTTTGGGCGTGCGTCCTCAATCAACAGGCAGTACCATGCCGTCTGATTGATCTGCTCAAAGCAATTCAGGATTGCAGCGGCCAAAAACAGCCAGAAATTGTTCGAAACAGCCCACACCAGGCAGGCCAGCCCCCATCCGAAAAAATCCCCCATCATGGTAGTGAATTTTCGTCCTAGCTTGTCAGACAAAATGCCCCCCAAAAAGGAAAACAACACCTGGACTGCCATCGTGACGGAGAGAATCAGGCCAATCTGCACATCTGTGATGCCCTGTGTGTACATATAAAGAGTGGCGAACGGTGCGATAAGGTTGTAAAGGACGCCCCACAGCGGTTCGATCAGCACAAGCGTACGCGGATTCCCCCCATTGTCGGCCAGCACCTGAATGAGAGGATGTGCCTTCAGACTTCTTATTTTTGATTCCAGACTCATATACAACATCCCGGCTTTATCCAAATTTCCCGCTTATTCTATCATACTTCCAAACAAAGGGAAAGAGGGCAGCATTTCTTCTTCCTAAATAGTGTTTACACGAGTAATGTGGTAAAATAGGCCAATAGCTCAGAAAGAGGTGTTCCTATGAGCAATGAACAACAACGCCATGACAGCCGTGATCAGGTATGGAATCTGCCGGAGCCTCATCGTTCAGGACAGCGAGGGCAATGGGGCGGCACAGCACAAGATAACCGGCGGTCTATCAATGGCGTATTTTGGATTTTACACACAGGAGCACATGGCGGGGGTTGCCGCCGTGCTACGGGAAATGGGGTACTGTATATCAGCATTTTCGCAGATGAGCCTGATTTGGAATGGCCGATGATTGATGTCAGCCACTGTAAGGTACATCCACATGCAGCAGAAGCCAAAAGCGGTAATCAGGACATGAGTCGTACAAAAGGAGACTCAATACCAAGATTCACCTTGTCGTGGATGCAAATGGTATGCCGGTCCGAGTACATGTTACAGAGGGTATCCGAGCTGATTGCCAAGAAGCTATTCACCTGATTGGGGGGAATAGCTGCGGAAACATTATTGACTGATCGTGGTCATGGCACCAACCCGATTATTTCTTATGCTGCTGGTGCTGGGATGAACGTCGTCATTCCGATCAAACGAGATCGCAGATAACAGCGGAAGTATGGCCGTTATTTGTATCGGCTTCGTCATTTGTTGGGGAATGCTTTTCTGCACTTGAAATACTGGCGTGGTATTGCCACTCGACACGCAAAAAATACAGCATCCTTTTTGGCAGCAGTACAAATTCGTTGCATTGCTATTTGGTGTGCCGTTTCAGCCTAATCTTGTGTAGACACTATTTAGGAAAAGGCCCGGGCCATGGTGGAGGAACTTCCATGAAGCTGAAAGAAGCCGTCAAAAAGGCGGAGGAGAGCATTGAGGAGACGCTTGCCTGCTGCGACTTCCCCAGCGAACACTGGGCACGCATCCACATCAACAATGCCATTGAGAGGCTGAACCGGGAAATTCGTCGCCACAACCGTAGGGTGGGCAGTTTCCCGAATGGTAAATCTGCCCTCATGCCAGTCTGCGCACGGCTGCGCAATGTAATGTGGCCGGTGTCCAGTTGGGCAACAGGAATTACATGAACATGAAGCACCTAAGGGACGCCATTGAGAATGCCTCCATTACCGGCTGACTTCATTCATGTCAGGGTCTGCAAACCAAAGTGCGAAAAGTTTTTGACACAACCATATCTACAAGGCCACGAAGAAAATGGTGGTATGGAAAAAATAAACTTTCCGATAAGACCGCAAGGCCCGGGGCAGTGAAGCCTCAGGCCTTGCTTTTTTATATCGCTCACAGGTATCAAAGTGCACGCGCAAGCTCGCCGTAGCAGGTACCGCCACTGTTCTCAAGGAGATATTCGCGGCTTTTCTCCATGCCTGTCCGGTCGCCCCTGTGGCGCAGCGCCAGTGCGATACGGTACTGCACATCCAGCCGGTGCAGCGGTGCACGGCTGCTCTCAAAATCCTTTTGAAGCGCTCCCACATCTGCGTGCCTTCCCCGGGCAATATCCATGCAGAGCTGCAGATAGCCCAGCGTATGGCGCGCCTTTTGTACGAATTCCTTTTTGCAGTTCCTGTCTGCTGCAATGCGCCGCAGCTCGTCCATGGCTGTCTGCGCCCGATCCATCTCGCCCGCCGCCAGAAAGCAGGTAGCTTTGTTGCCGGCCACAAGACCCCGCATCTCCAGCGCCTTCTCCGGTGGCTGCACATCTTCCAGCACCGCCAGTGCCTGCTGCGGCTGACCGCCGTAGAGATATCCGTTGGCAATATGCACCAGCGTGGTGCAGCGGTTGGAAGCATCCATCCTTTTTTTCCGCAGGGGCAGCAGTGCCTGCAGGAAAGCCGACGGGTCGAGTGCTTCATACAGCAGCAGAAGGCGTTTCTGATACTCCCGCGCGGCCATGAGCCGGGCTATATACAATGCGATATTCACAGCGATAAAGGCGGCCAGCAGCGCGACGATTGCCCTGTTGAAGAGCGAGGCCGCACGGCCCGCCATATACAGCCAGGCAGAAATGCCTGCCGCTGCGCCCAAAACAGCGCCGCCCGTCCAGGCGACACACCTGCTTTTCGGAAATGCATTGATCATGTTTTCCTCCTCTGCATCAATACGGCCGCAGCCGTATACGTCCATACACAGGCAAATGCTCCATGCACCCCTCTCCCGGCAGCAACAGCACGCCGGAAAAACAGCGCAAGGCGGCGCCCGGACATCCCGGCCGCCGCTTTGCTGCAGCCACCGTTCTTCCGCCCCTGCCGGCAGAGCAGCGGGGCCGCACCGGCGACTCTTGCCTTTTTATGCCACCAAGCCGACCATCGTCAGCACAGCCAGCACCGCAAATGCTACGATACCGCCCAGAGCGTTGGTGGTGGTGAAGTATTTGAGGCCCTGCTTTGTATCAAAGCCATACAGGGAAGTGAAGATCCAAAAGCCGCTGTTATTCACATGCCAGCCCACCATGGAACCCGCACCAATGGCCAGAGCGGCCACCACCGGGCTCATGCCCAGCACGGGAACCAGTGCTGCCATAAGGCCAGCGGCCGTCATGGAGGCAGTCGTCATGGAACCACAGACCGTCATCAAAATGGCTGCCAGCAGGAACGGCACCAGGATCGCCGGGAAATTGGTGGCTGCAATAGCGTTGCCGATGGTCTGGATCGCCTCATTCTCGCGCAGGATACCACCCATGGCGCCACCCATAGCTGTGATGAGCAGAGCACTGATGGCGATGTTGAGCGCACGGCCGACCCAGTTGTTCATCACGATCTCAAACCAACTGCTCTTCTCGCTCACCTTGCAGCCGTTGCCGTCCACATTTGCCTTATCCACAACCTTCTTTTTGCGGCCGAATATAAGCATTCCCACAGCAATGATGCCGCAGAACAGCGCCAGAACCGTGTTGCCGAAAGTGTTGAAAAAGGTGTAGGCACCGCTTCCCTCGCTCACCAGCAGCTTACCGATGGAACCAACAGCGATCATCACGGCAGGCAGCAGAAGAGGCAGGAAGGAAGCTGCCGCCTTTGGCGTATTCTCTTCCTTGATGAGCAAAGCGTCCACAGAGGATGTGTCCTCCACAGCCTCGATGCCCTCGGTGTAGGAAGCCAGCGGCTCGATGTACTCACATTTGGAATAGATCGGGGTAAGCACAAAATAGCACACTGCGAAGGAGATGACAGAGCACACGAGACCCCACAAAATCACAGTGCCGATGTCGGCGCCCAGCAACACAGATACCGCGAGGATACCGGGCGTGGGCGGCACAAGGCCGTGCGTCAGCGTCAGGCCCAGATTGACGAATGGCGCCACCTGTGTCATGCTCATTTTCTTGCGCTTGGCGAGGATGGCGGAGATGGGCGCGTTCAGAATAATGGCGATATCGCCGAACACAGGTATGCTCATGATGAAGCCGGTGAGCGCCGGAGCCAACTCAAGGCGTTTGCCCTTGAAAAGGCGGATGAAGAAGTTCACCATGCTGGTGGCGGCGCCGGTATCGCTGATGCCGGCGGCAATGACAGCGCCGAAGATGATCATGACGCCGATGCTGCCCAGCGTGGAACCAAAATAGCTGGTGATGGAACTGAAGGTGTCCACCAGGCTTTTGCCGGACGCTATTCCGCAGAACGTCGCTGTGATGAACAGCACCATCACAGGGTGCATCTTGAACTTCAAGGTCAGTACTGTGAGGATGATGATCGCAGCGATCAACATGAACACAAACGCTAAAGGTGACATAGTATTCCTCCTCGTTCAATTAAATTATACAGGACTGTATCGAACACCCGCCTTCTCTGCCAGGCGAGGTGCATCCACTGTTGACAGACGAAAAAGCCATCCTTTTCAAAGGCATCCGTTTTCGGCCAGCGCCGCGCGCGTCGTCTTATATGCATTGGGAATCACCCATTCGGGCGTCTTTGCCCAATATTCGGGCCGGAAGGTCTCCACAGAGACTATGCCGCTGTAACCTGCCGCCTTCAGCTCCTGCAGGAACGCGCCGGTATCCACCACGCCCCGGCCGCAGAAGCAGCGTTTGTCCTGGCCGCGCTGTGCCTCGGGCACATCGTCCGCGCTCATAAGGTGAACGGCGAATATCTTTTCCGGCTGCACGCTTCCAATGGCCGAAAAGTCGTTGCACCCACCGTTGAGAAAAATATTGTAGGAGTCGAACACAAAGCCCACATTTGGCCGGTCTACAGCGCGCACTACAGCGTCTGCCTGCCCGATGCTGCGGACGCTTGAGCGTTCAAAGCCGACGAGCTCAAAGCACAGGTTCATATCATATGGTTCCGCCCGCCGGGAAAGCTCCTTGAGGATACGCACACAATTCGAAAATGTGTCTTCCCAGCTGCCTGTATACGGGCCGCCTGCCGGGTCGCGCTGAAGCGGCGGCACAATGATAAAGTAATGGCTGCCGATGGCTCTCCCCACCTCACAACCAAGCCGGAATTCCTCCAAAAGCTCCTTTTGACGTGCTTCGTCGTCGCCCTCGCTCAAAAATTCCGGATACAGATAGAGCGCATTAAAGGCATGCGGCTTCAGCCGGCTCGTGCAAAAAAATGCCGCCAACTCCTCCACCGTATGGCGTTTGAGATAATCTGTCAGCATGTCAAGGCGGATCTCGATATAATCGAACCCGGCCTTTTCGCACAGCACGAGGTCCTGCTCCAGTGTAGAGCAATCCCTCGCACACGCCTCATTGTAAGAGATAAACATTTTCCCTGCCCCCTTATTTCAGCGGGAATTTAATGATGGCGTTATCCTTCGTGCTTCGGTAGATGGCTGTGAACAGCTCCACCGTGCGTCTGCCCTCTGTGGCGTCCACCAGCGGCTTTTTGCCACTCTGCACAGCCTCGAGGAAATCTTTGATCTGCTCGCGGTGATAGTAATACATGGAGTCCACACTGTTGAAGAAGTCGCTGTCCTCCTTTTTCCACACAGGCAGCATTTCCTCTTCGCCAGGCACCGTCCACAAATCATTTACAGGCGGTTCTGTTATAGACGTCATGCCCGCGATGAACATCGCGCCGCCATCGGTCTGCACACCTGCGGCCGCACCGTTCTCACCGAAAATGTGCACCCTGCCGTACAGCGCCGGGTTCTGGCTGTTACTCACAACGATATTGCCCACAGCGCCGCTCTTGAATTTAACCACAGCCACAGCCGTGTCCTCCACCTCGATATAAGGGTGGTTAAGGTTCTTCCAGACGCCGTATACTTCGTCCACCTCGCCCATGTACCACAGCAGCAGATCCAGCTGATGGGGCGCCTGGTTCACCAGCACGCCGCCTCCCTCGCCTTTCCACGTGCCGCGCCAGGGGTCGCTGTTATAATAAGCCTCGTCGCGCCAGCCCAGCATCGTCACCATTCCCAGCACGGGACGGCCCAGCTTCCCATCCTCGATGGCCTTGTGGATGCGCATGCAGGGGCGGTAAAAACGGCGCTGCACCATCGTGCCTACAGTGACATGATTACGCTTCTCCGCCGCGATGATGGCGTCGCAGTCCTCAAGGCTGGAAGCCAGAGGCTTTTCCACAAGCACATTGCAGCCGCAGTCCGCAGCCGCCACGGCCGGACTGGCATGCAGTGGGTGCGGAGTACAGATGCTCACCACATCCAGCCTCGCATCGCGGCACATTGTGGCCACATCCGTATACGCCTTCACACCATAGCGTGACGCAAAGGCCTCCGCACGCGCGCTGTCTGCATCACAGACAGCGACAAATTCGCTCTGGGGCAACTCCGCATAGACCTTGGCATGAAAATCGCCCACCTTTCCACACCCAATGATACCGGTTCTCAGCTTTTCCATGGGGCTTCATCACTCCTCATTTTCACTTCATGTAGCCGCCCTTCATCGGGCCGACCGCATGTTCGGAATAGATTTTCAAAACACCGCTCTGATACCGCAACGGCCTGGGCTGCCACGCGGCTCTGCGCTCCTTCAGTATCCCGTCCATCTCCTCGGGCGTTTTCCGCTCGCCCCGCACACCCACTATGGCCAGCACCCGCGCAGGGATATCGATTTGGATAAGGTCCCCCTCCTCTACCAGCGCGATGGGACCGCCTTCGGCCGCCTCCGGCGAAACATGCCCGATAGCCGGGCCCTTGGACGCGCCGGAAAAACGGCCGTCTGTAATGAGAGCGATGGTCTTGCCCAGCTCCGGGTCGGAGGATATCGCCTCCGTGGTATAGAACATCTCCGGCATTCCGCTGCCCTTGGGGCCTTCATAGCGGATAAACACCGCATCTCCTGGCTTGATGTCGTGGGCGATGACGGCGGCAATGGCGTCCTCCTCGCAGTCGAAAGGGCGGGCGCGCAAAAGCGCCTTGTGCATCTCTACCGGCACGGCCGAATGCTTCACAACAGCCCCTTCGGGCGCCAGATTCCCGCGCAGAATGGCGATGGTCCCCTTATCTCCGATTGGGGCGTCAAACGGACGAATGATATCTTCTTTTTTGACCCCTGTCTTTTTAAGATATTCCGCGCATTTTTCGTAATAGCCGCCGGCCTTCAGCCCGTCCAGGTTCTCGCCCAGCGTTTTTCCAGTGACGGTCATCACATCGAGGTGGAGCAGGTGACGCACCTCTTCCATGATGGCGGGCACGCCGCCCGCATAATAGACATATTCTGACGGCCAGCGTCCGGCGGGGCGCACATCCAGCAGATAATGAGCACTCTTATGGATGCGCTCGAATGTGTCGGCATCGATCTCAATGCCGAATTCATGGGCGATGGCCGGAAGATGCAGGATGGCGTTTGTAGAGCCGGAAATTGCCGCGTGCACGATAATGGCGTTTTCAAAGCTCTCCCGCGTCACGATATCGCGGGCCGTCAAGCCGCGCTTTGCCAGCTCCACAGCCTGTGCGCCCGCTTTTCTGGCCACTTCCACAAGATCCGCGCTGGTGGCCGGCAAAAGCGCGCTGCCCGGCAGTGTAAGGCCCAGCGCCTCGCACATCACCTGCATCGTGCCCGCCGTGCCCATAAAGCTGCATGCACCGCAAGAGGGGCAGGCATGGTGCTTATAATAAGTGAGCTGCGCCTCACTGATCTCACCGCGCTGACACATGGCACTGTAGGCACCGATCTGCTCCAGTGTCAGCAGGTCCGGCCCGGCCTCCATAACGCCGCCTGTCACCACGACAGCTGGCAGGTCTGTTCGGCCGATCCCCATTAGAAGGCCCGGCAGCCCCTTGTCGCAGCTGGCGATGAATACCCCGGCATCGAAGGGAGTGGCGTTGTTGTGGATCTCCACCATATTGGCGATCATGTCGCGGCTGGCCAAAGAATAATTGATACCGTCATGGCCCTGTGCCATGCCGTCGCAGATATCCGTTGTGAAATAGCGCGCGGCCCGGCCGCCTGCGGCTGCCACACCTGCAGCCGCTGTATCCACAAATTTCAGCAGATGCGCGCTTCCCGGATGGCTGTCTCCAAAGGTGCTCTCGATAATGACCTTCGGTTTTTCTAAATCTTCCAGCTTCCAGCCCATCCCGAGGCGCAACGGGTCCATTTCAGGCGCCAGACGGCGCACCTCCTCGCTGTGATACATACGCACACCCTCTCCTTCTTGTTTCCATTCTCCATATCATTATCATTTATCAGACATCAGACGTCTTATGTTTCGCTTATAAATTAACAAATCTTCACCGGCAAGTCAAGGCTTTTTTCGAACTTTGTGGAAGACCACAAAGTTATACTTCATTTTTTATCGCTTTGCACGAAAACATTCAAAGGTCTTTTCTGAAAGAAACAGACAAACCGGGCCGCCGTTCTGCAGGCCTCTACCGATGCTTTGCCCCGATGAAAAGCGCCGCAGAATCTCGCTGGAGAACGCCCCTGCTCCTCTGCCGACCGGTACATGGCCCAAAAGCGCCAGAAAAAGCAAAGCCGATCCCTGTACGTGTATAAACGCACAGAGACCGGCCTCTTTTTTACTCTTGTTAAAGCACTGCGTCAGCTGTCGTCATCCGGCAGCGCCTCGATGCTTCGCCGATTGTCTTCCAGATGCACGCGCATCGCCTGCCGGGCAGCTTCGGAGTCGCGCGCGCGAATGGCATCCACAACAGCCTGATGAGTGCACAGCGACTGCATCTGCAGCGCACACTTCGTGATATCGATAAAAAGAGGAATAGCCTGGCTCAGAATGGGGACCAAATTTGGCATGATCGCGTTGCGCGTACACGCCGCCCAAAGCGTATGCAGCTGCTGATCCAGCGCTCCATAATTTTCATTTCGGCGCACCTTTTCCTCAATGGCGTCGCACAGCGCCTGCATTCGAGCAATCTCTTCCTCTGTCGCCTTTTGTGCGGCCAGCGCAGCGATCTCTGGCTCGATCATAAGGCGCACCTCGCACAGATCGAGGCCCAGCCGCTTTTTGTCCGGCTGAAAACGCAGCCCCAGAGGATCCTGCACAAGGCCGGTCTGCTCGCACACAAACGTGCCGTTCCCTCGATGGACCTCCAGAATATTGCGGCTCACAAGCGCCTTCGTCGCCTCGCGCACTGTGCTACGTCCCACACCAAGGCGCTGCGCCAGCTCATACTCGCTGGGCAAGCGGTCGCCGGGCTTGAACTCCCCCAGGACGATAAGCTTCTCAATCTCCTCGGAGACGAGCTGAGGCAACGGCTTGCTCGTCTGCTTTACTTCAGTGAACACGCGGTCTCCTCCCACCTGTGACTATGGCAACCTGCGCACAGCAACACACAACGTGCGTGCCACAGCCGCAGCAATTCTAAAGCATTATACCACAGACTTCCCCTGCACGCAACGCTGTAAGCGCCTTCCGAGGCTTCAATATCTCTCCAGCTGAAGTTGATTCCCAGTACCTCGTCTATCTTGCGCTGCTCGTCCGGCTCAACCTTTCCGCGCGTCGCGCAGACGGCGCTTCTCCAGCGCGCACCTGTTCCATCCGCACCACACTATTGCGGGACAGGCCGCCCGTACCCGCCTTGAACCCAATCTACGTGGGCAGATTCGTTTTGTCCTATTTAAAAATGGTGACAGCGATGCTCACGTCGCTGTAGCGGTTGCCCGCGTCGTTTTGCACAGCAAGTGTAGGTCGCACACCGCCTTGTTTACTTCCCATCACCGAGACTGAGCTCCGTGCAGAACACATCAGTGCGCTTTGCCTCTCTGTGTTCCCTGTTGCCCATAAAAAAACTCCCGGCTAAGAAACATATCGCCTTCGTCACGGATGTTTTCCCCTACAGTAAAAAGTTTTATTTTCCCTAATGTTTATTTCTGCATACAAAGTCTTACCATTGGGTAATACAGTTTCCGTGCGAACCATATCTCCATCTAAATAGTGTTTACACGAGCGATATGGTATAATGGGAGCAAGAGATCCGAAAGAGGTGTTCCCATGAAGAATGAACAACAACGCCACGACATCAGCGATGCGGTATGGAGCCTGCTGGAACCGCATCTGCCAGGACAACG
>DBFXIC010000168.1:0-5918 GCA_048455095.1 Anaeromassilibacillus sp. | reverse complement strand
TTCCAGGATGCCCTTGTTCACATTCGTGAAGGCAAAGCGCAGGCTGGTGTTCTCGTTCGGCATGGTCAGAGTATAGGTGCAGCCATCGGCCTCAAACGGGATATCCTCGCCGTTGAGCTTTGCACTGGAGAATGCGCCGTTTACAGGGGTAAAGGTAAAGGTCAGCTTTTCGCCTGCCAACACCTTTGCGCCGTAGATCGCATTGGTGGAGATGATCTCATCCGCATTTCCGCTCACTTCCATGGAGGCGTTCCCGCTCCACTGCGCGGTCAGCAGGTGAGAATCCTGGGGATTCGGATTGTTCTTCACAAAGCGGATCGCCGCGCCGCCCGAGGTAGTGAGGTCGTTGCGGCTGTGCGCCGTAACCGTACTGCCGTCCGCCTTTTTAAAGGTGTACTCCAATACCGGCGTCTTGCAGCCTGCGAGATCCAGCGTGAGGGTGTCGCCACTGGTGACGGTCTTCGTCTCCGCGATCACACCATTCATCGGCTCGTCGAGGTCAAGCGGGTTTTCCGGATTGTCTCTATAGATATATGCTGTGTAGGAGCCCTCGCCGAGGAAGTCCAGATCGATATCAACCGGCTTCGTCTCCTTATAGGCGCAGATCACGCCCAGATACCAGTCGTCGTTGTGGCGGCGTGCCATTTCTACCAGCTCGCCCACTTTACCATCAATCAGCTTGCTTTCATCCCAGGATGTCGGCATGCCGCTCCAATACTTCTCATAGAACGGGATCGACTGATAAACAGAGGGTTTATCCGCCAGGCACTGGATGCCGCTCTCATAGACGATGGGCAGCGCATACATATGCGCCAGGGTAAACAGCGGCGGGTTGTTGAATTCCTGCGGCTTGCCCGTATCTGGATCGATGGGGCCAAAGCGCACATTGTTCAAAGCGCCGAAGGATGCCATGGGGGTATAATCGAGCGGTCCAACCGCGCCTCTCGTGAACGGGATGGTGCAGTTGTTTGCCGCCGTCAGGTCAAAGCCCCACGGACGGCTGCCGCCGCCGTAATCGTTCGGGTCGCGCATATCGCCTACCGCGTAGCCCTCTGCGCCGCCGACTGCTTCTCTGGTCAGGGCGTGGGGATAGGTGCGGCGTTCGCCCGCCGGCTTTACGGTGCCGTGCAGGTTGATAATCATATGATTTTCTGCCGTCAGCTTCAGCAGCTCGTCATACAGCTGCATGGTGGACTGGGAAGCGGAATCGAAGAAGTCCGGCTTGATGCCTGCAATGCCGAGCTCTGCCCAGTATGCAATGCGTTCGCGCTGCTTTTCTGTGACAATATCATTCTTGTGTGCCCAGACCAGGAGCTTAATGCCCTTGCTCTTTGCATACTGCACCAGTTCTTCTGTCCAAGAGTAATATCCCAGATAACGCTGGCCAGACGGAGCGTCCGGGTCGTAACCAGGCTGCTGTTCCTTGTTCTGCGTCCGGTTGTAGGGGACCATCCAGCCCTCGTCGAGGAGCTGATACTGCCAGCCCATCTCCGCGGCAAAGTCCACGTACTCCTTGTAGATGCGCAGGCCTTCCGTCTCAAATTTATCTGCCGGAATCTGGTCGTGGCGCAGGTCGCCGTTCAGCCAGGTCCAGTTCGTCACACCGGGCTCCACCCAGCTGGTGTCTCCGATCACGTTGTCCGGGCTCAAGTTTTCCGGCATGGTGTTGTTCATAATCTCCGCCAGATCGCCCATGACGAGGAAGCGCCACGGGGAAGTGAACGGTGCATCTGTCACAACCGGTCCTTCAACCGCCTGTTCCGGTGCAAATTTCACGGAGAGCATCTTGTTCTTGCCGCCCTCCAATACAGCGCCGCAATAGGTGCCGGTCATCAGGTCCGCTTCGGAATACAGGCCGTAGCTGCCGTCCTTTGTCTGATACAACAGCGGCATATTGAACCGGGAGCCGTCGATGTTAGCTCTGCCGCTCCAATTGCTGTGGGGCCATTCATTTGCAACGCTGGAATTGTCGCCGCAGCTCTGTCCCCAGAACTGCTGATAGCCTTCCGGCAACTGCAGGCCGGTGTACTCATCTGTAATCTTCAGTTCGCCGTCCCCATCAATGGCATACCGGAGCGCAATGCCGTCGTCGTATGCACGAACAAGGAGGGTATAGGAGACGCCGTCCTTTGTGAACGGGAATGCAACTTCCTTGTAGTTGGCATCCACATGGCTGACCTTGCCGCCGAGGATGTCATAGGAATCTTTTCCTTCCTTGGCGCTCACTTCGCCCAGGACCAATCCCGTGCGGAAATCGCCCAAGTTGGTGGCAAGGCCGGTCGGGGAAACGCCCGCCACAACTTCACCACTGTTGCCGGCGAGGTACGACACCGCGCCGACCGTGCGGTCATAAGCGACCAGAGCGGTCACATCGCTGGAAGGAGCTTTTACTTCATAGATGCTTCCTTCGACTGCTTCCGTACCCACGACAATCTGTGCATGGGCGCTCAGCGTCGTTCCATCTTCCAGAGTTGCTTTGAACACGACAGAGGCGGTTCCGTTGGCCTTTGCCGTAGCCGTAATCCCCGCATCCGTGCGGCTGACTTCCAGAACGGAGGGATCGCTGCTCTCAAGGGTGTAGTTCTCAATGTCTGCACCTTCGCTGTCCGTCGCTGTGACGGAAACCTTGGTGCTTTCGCCCACAGTCAGGAGTGTCTTGCTGGCCGTTACCTCTGCCGCAGGTTCCTGCGGTTCCGGCTCCGGCTTTTCTTCCTGGACCATCTGCCACAGGCTGGAGGAAGCGTCGCTGCCCGCCAGGACAACCGGCGTGCCGTCTGCAAGATTGTTGTCCTCCAATGCGATGTAGAGCGGTGTTCCGGCCTTTTCCGCCTTCTTGTTCAACAGCCGGTAAGTATTCTCTCCCGCCTTGACGATCTTCCACCACTGGGAATCGTCGGCGTTATCGATGGTGCCCACCGTCAGTTCCGCACCAGCCTCCGCCTTGGAATCGGCCGGCATCAGAACGGTTTCTGTGGTGTTCTTCGGCTGGATGCGATAGTATGCCTGATTTTCATCGGGGAGCAAACGCCAGTACAGCGCGTCTCCCTTGTAGTCCCACCAGAGATCGACGATCGCACCGGGCGCCGTATTGCCACTGTTGACTTCGATGCCGGCGGCCTTCCTGGAGGAGATGATCTCATACAGCGCCGTGACGTCCCACTCCGGCTCGTTCGCTGCCTTTACATAATGGATGGCTGCGCCGCCCGTGGCCGCAAGCGGGATGGTCAGGGAATCGTCCTTTGTCACCGTGCGGGTCTGTGCCGCGACGGTCTCCATCGGATTCTCGCTGTCCGTATAGATATAAGCGGTATAGTTGCCCTCTCCCAGGAAGTCCAGGGAGAATTCCGCGTCGCGCGCATTGTCACAGATAATGCCCTGATACCAGTCGTCGCCGTTGCGGCGTGCAATGTTGACATAATCGCACGGATCGCCGTCCACCAGAACGGATTCGTTCCACGCGGAGGGCATGCCCTTGAAATAGTGCTCGTACGCCGGATGTGCACGATACACTTCCGGTTTATCCGCCATGCACTGTACACCGGCTTCAAATACCACCGGCAGCGCCGCCATGTGCGCCAAAGTGAACTGACGATGGTCGCCGCTCACGCCGAAGGAAGCCATGGGCGTGTAGTCCATGGGGCCCACCGCGTTGCGGGTGTAGGGCAGGGTGCAGTTGTGGCGGGCGCTGACGTTATCCGGGATAAAGTCGTACTGCTCTCCGCCAAAAACGGCTTCACGCGAGATCACCTGGGGCCAGGTGCGGCGTTCGCCGGTGGGTTTCCCTGCACCGTGCAGATTCAGCAGCATATGGTTTTCTGCTGTCTTTTCCATGAGCTGTTCAATTTGAAGAATGGTATCCTGGGACTGGGAATCGAAGAAATCGGGTTTGATGCCCTTAAAGCCCATCTTTGCCCATTCCGCGATACGCTCCTGTTTTTCCGGCGTCTTCAGGTCGTCGCTGTTGGCCCATACGATCAGGCCCACGCCCTTTTCATTTGCATATTTGACGAGATCCTCTGTCCAGTCGTAGTAGCCCTTATAGATGGAATCGTCTGTGGGGTCTGTATTCCTTCTCTGCCAGCCTTCGTCCAGCAGTTGATACTGCCAGCCCATCTCGGCGGCAAAATCGACATACTTCTTATAGATCTCAAACGCACCCGTCTCAAAATCGACGTTCGGGTCCGTGTGACGCAGGTCGCCGTTGAGCCAAGTCCAGTCAACCGTACCGGGTTTAACCCAGCTGGTGTCCTCCAGCTTACACGGCTCGCTCAACGTCTCCGCCATGGTGTTCTCCACGATGGTCTTTGCAGAACCGATCACAGCAAAGCGCCACGGGGAAGTGAACGGAGCCTGGGTTTCCACATCGGTCTCCTGCTCCGGCGTAAAGGTCACGCGCAGCAGGCCGGTTCCGTCGCCCAAAAGCTGAGCGCCGCAATAGGTGGCATTCAAATCCGCCTCGGAGAGCAGCGCCCATGCGCCGTCCTTTGTCTCATACAACAGAGGCATACAGTAACCGCCGCGCAGCTTGTGCGCCGCACGCTCCTGCGCGACAGATTCATTGGCATACTCGTATTCCATGGCCTGCGCAACAGAACCGCTGGCAAGCTGGAATCCGGTGTTTTCCCCGGAAATGGAGAGCGCTTTTCCATCCTCCGTCTCGATGACATAGCGGAACGCCATGCCGTCGTCATACGCGCGCACTACGATGCTATAAGAAACCGTTTCCTTTGTAAAGCGCAGCGTCATCTGGTTTGCTGTTGCATCGACGTGGTCGACCTTCGCGCCGGTCAGATCATAGGAATCCGTGACCTTCTGATCCTCGCGGTCCACAAATTCCAAGCCATTGGTGAAGTCACCCTCGCTCGTCACAAGGCCGGTAGGGGAGCTGGCAACGACCGTCTTTCCCTCATAGGAAGCGACAAAGCGGACCGCGCCCTCTTCCGTCATAAAGAACAGGGAAGAGACGTTTCCGTCCGGGGAAGAAACCGTCCAAGCCTGGCCCTGCGGGCCCTTGCCCACGATGATTTCGCAGGAAGCTGTGCAAGTGATATCCCCATCCACTGCATTGCAGGTGATGGTCGCAATGCCGTCCGAAACACCGGTCATTTCACCGGTGCGCTCGTCGACTGTCGCGATCTCCGGATCGCTGCTGCTAAAAGTGCACTGTTCCGCCTGTAACTGGATGGGTTCTTTTCCGTTGGAATAGGCGGAAAGCACCATCTTCGCGCTATCGCCCACCGCGACAGCCGGTTCTTCCGGCTGAATGGCGATGGTCTGCAAGCGATCCAGAATGGAGCGGTCACAGATCAGTTTCGCATCCGCCCAAACGGCGTTCGCGCCGCCGCTTGTTACCAGACGAAGTTCCTGAGTCCCCTCCGGGATCTCTTCATCGACAGCGACAAGGCCCTGATTGCTGGAGAGCTTTTCGGAGTAGAACGTCTCTCCGTCCGCTTTCAGCACAAAGCTGGTACCGCCCCAGTAGTTTCTATTTTGGATAGCCAATTGTGCCTGGAACCGCATCGCGCCGCATCCGGTCAGATCGTAAACGATCTCCGCATTGCCGCTGGTCCCCAGACCCTTTTCAAACGCCACGTCGTTTCCGTCGGCGTCCTTCAGGATGATCTTGTGGACGTTGACGTCCCGGTCCTTCCGGACCAGCCACCAACCGTCGTGTGCGGATACCCATTCCATATCGCTGAGGTATACGCCGGTGGTTCCCTCTCCGACATCTTTCACATCTTCTTGGCCTGCCCGCGCGAACGCCGGCACCCAAGCTGTGAACGCCAGAGAAAGCACCAGCACCAGAGATAGGAGCGAGCGCCATGGTCTCTTCTTCATCTTTTGTTCCTCCTTCATTTTTCAGGCAATTACGCCCGATTAAGCTTGCGCCCATTGTAACAAAGGAAGTGTTCCAAAAG
>DBFXIC010000167.1:0-24351 GCA_048455095.1 Anaeromassilibacillus sp. | reverse complement strand
AATCTGGCCCCCGCAACCATATTGTCTTAACAAAAAAGATATAAGACCGAAAAACCCCGTAAACAAGCCGTTTACGGGGTTTTTTCGTGCCTAAAATTAGGTCCCAGTTTGAAAGATATTTTTCGCGCTTTTCGGGCTTTGGTGAGGACTTGAACTAACGACTACCGATTTTGCGACTAATTTTGACTGGTTTGGAGCGTTTTTTTCCGATTTTGACCCGGCGAAATTGTAAACAAATTATGAATTTTTTGAAATAGTCACAAGTGACGACTCAGTACCACCTGATTAGTCCCCGATCCCCCCCTTTTTTGAGAAAATATATTGTAGAAAAATTCGGCTTAATTTTGTTTAGGATGCCGAAAATTCAAGTTTTTGCGTCTGTATTGGATTTGTCCAAACAGGCGCTTTTTTATTTTCCGAAGTCATCATCATATCTGGGCAGAAATCCCTCTTTACACCCAGGGGAAGGTGCGTCACTTTCTCGGCCTCTTGGGCAGGAAGACTGTCGCTCCCCCCTCTCACACTCTCCCCCCAAGATACACTTACCTACTGGGAAGAAGATATCAGTGCTTACAGAATGCACTCCTCTAATCCCAGCAATGCAAACATCAACGCCGAAATGGAAGTCATCGTTTTTCCCAGCCGGTGATTTCCTTGAACAACCGAACCAGAAGGAGGAACGGAATGTCGAACAAATTCAAAAACAAAGAACACGAGAAATTCTATGAGCAGTGCCTCGGCCGGACCGGCAGCCTTGATCCCTATCACAAGGCTTTTTTCTATACCATGGGCATCAGCGGCGAGACCAGGAAGCACATTGAGGATGTCTTCAACTTCCGGGAGGATGCCATCCGGCCGGAGGGCCTGAACAAAGGCTGGCAGACCAGCGGCAGCTGTTGCCTGACCCGCTTGGCGTTCAACCTCTGGAACGGGTGGAACGCGGATGGCTGCGCGACGCCTTACGATCTGTTCACCACTTCGGATGCAACCTACATGTTGGAGGCGGTTCGGCTTCGGTACCCGGAGTACTGCAAGGAACCCCAGGTCCCCAGTATGAGTCGGGCCAGATAAGATGGGACGGGGCCGAAAGAAAAAACTCAGAAATAAAGGCAAATGCCAGAAAGGACTTGAAAGCATGATCATTGGCATTGACCATGGGTACTACGCAATTAAAACCAAGAATTTCTCGTTCCCAGCCGGTGTGACAGCGTATACCCATGAACCCTACACCCTGAAGAACACCCTCCAGATTGGGGGCAAATACTATGTCTGCGGCACCGGCCGGCAGCCGATTCTGCGTGACAAGACCGTCAACGACAACTACTATATTCTGACCCTGGCCGCCATCGCCATGGAGCTCCGCTGTCGGGGCCTGCCGGCGGAGAGCTCCGTGACGCTGGCTGCTGGTCTACCTCTCGCACGGTACGGTCGGGACAAGAAGCCGTTCACCGAATATCTGCTGCGCAATGGCCAGCCGGTCAGCTTCCTGTTCGAAGGGGAACGCTACAAAGTCAAGATCGAAAGCGTGAAATTGTTCCCCCAGGGATATTCCGCCATCGCTATTCATCCCGAGCTGGTGAAGGATGAGCCGTCTGTGCTTCTCATGGACATCGGTGGATGGACGGTGGATCTTATGCGACTGGACAACAACGTCCCTAATGCAGCCACCTGCCGCAGCCTGGAACTTGGCATGATCCGCTGCATGGATGAGATCCAGGAGCAGGTTCGTCGGGATACCGGCCTGTCTGTTACGGACGCCCAGGTGGAACGGATCCTTGCCGGCAAGCCCTGTAGCATGGATGAGGAGGCACGAAAGCTGATTCAGCGGCAGGGCCGGCTCTACACTGAGCGACTCATTTCGGCGGCAATGGAAGCAGGGTTTGACCTGCGAACTCTGCCCGTGATTCTGATGGGAGGAGGTGCCGCGACCGTCATGCGCAACGTGAGCGAACGTGACGGCCTTTGTCGGGCTTTTCTGATCGGGGACGATAAGGTGAACGCCGAGGGCTATGAACGGATTTTGGGCCAAATGTCGGGCCGTGAGGAACAGCGATGAAAAGGCAGCAATTCCTCTTCCGGCCTAACCCTCATTCGGATCTTCACCAGCGTGCCTGGGCGTATCTCCAGACCTGCCCTACTGGCCAGAAAAACGACTACATAGCGTGGGCCATCATACGCCTTGAATCGCAGAAAGAGTTTGAAAATATCCTGCGAGAAATCCTGAAAGAACCAGAGGCGGTTCCCCATGAATCAGTTCGTGCTCACAGGTCGTCAGCAGCATCCACAATCCCAGGAGAAATGCTAGGTTTTCTTGATGATCTGATGGATATGGAATGCCGACCTCATCAAAATGGCGATGTACTATGGGTACCAAATCAACGTGACCAACTGCTTTCGCGGCAACGAGAAGGGCCATGTGGAGAACAGCGTCAAGGTGCTGCGCAACCAGTTGTTCAGCCGACACTACACCTTCGGCAGCCTGGCCGAGGCCCAAACCTACGCCCACAGCCGCCTGTTGAAGCTGAACGAGGGCTGCGCCATCGAGCGGGAGAAAGCCTGCCTGCTGCCGTACAAGCCGCCACTGGAACTGGCCGCCATCAGCGAAAACACCGTGGACACCTACAGCATGGTCCATGTGGACGCGGCGCGCTACTCGGTGCCGGAGCACTTGGTGGGCCACAAGGTGACTGTGAAGAAATACCACGATGAGGTGCGAATCTATGCCGCGGGTGAGCACGTATGCACCCACAAGCGCATCTTTGGAAACGGGCACATGCAGGTGGACATCTACCACTACCTCAACACCCTGTACAAAAAGCCGGGCGCGGTGAGAAACAGTGTGGCGCTCAAAAGCATCCCACGCCTGAAAGCCATCTTCGACACCCATTACGCAAAGCGTCCCAGGCGCTTCATTGAACTTATGCTCCAGAACAAATCCCTGTCCATCGACGAACTCATCCAACTGTTCGAGCAAAAAACCAAACGCCGCGCCGAGATCATCGCGCTGGATGTGGTCAAACCCCTCTCCAGCGTGGATGTGGCCGCGCGGGCCACTGTGTCCAACTACTCTATCCTGGTAAACGGAGGTGTCGGCTAAAATGACGAACATACAAGAACTTTCCTCCCGGCTCAAGCTGTCCTACATCCGCGACAACGCCGAAATCCTGATTGGCGAAGCGCGACAAACACAACAGGACTACGCCGATTTCCTGCAAAACCTGCTCTTGCGCGAGGTCGAACGCCGCACTGAGAACACCATCACCCGCCGTATCAAGGATGCCAAATTCCCCATCAAAAAGTATCTGGTGGATTTCGACAGGGCCAAGTACGACAAGGCCTTCACGCCCAAATTCAAGGAACTCGAAACCCTGGAGTTCATCGATAACAAGGAGAACATCATCCTCATCGGCACACCCGGCGCGGGCAAAACACACTACGCCACCGCCCTGGGCATCGCCGCCTGCATGAAGGGCAAAAGCGTCCTGTTCGCCACCGTTCCCAACCTCATCGTCGAACTAAAGGAAGCCATGAGCCAGAACCAACTCGGCATCTACAGCAGAAAATTTGAACGCTACAACCTCGTTATCCTGGACGAATTGGGCTACGTCTCCTTCGACAAGGCCGGTTGTGAGCTGCTCTTCAACCTGCTTTCCAACCGCCATGGCAAGGGCAGCATTGTCATCACCACCAACCTCGCCTTTGAACAATGGGAAAACCTCTTCAAAGACCCCGTGCTTACAGGCGCAATCATCGACCGTCTTGCTCACAAGGCCCATGTCCTCGACATCTCCCGCGAGCAAGGCGGCCGCTTCGAGGAAACCATCGCCTGGATGACCAACAAACAGCCCGCCAAAATCGACGACGCCGACTGATTCCCCACTCGGCCTACGGCCTCATTTCGAATCAGTCGGCGGTCTATATCCTTCACCTGAGATGCTCTTCCACAACCCTCAGGTGGGGGATTTTTCATTTATCATGGGTGGGGGATTTTCTGCTTGACAAAAGCAGAGGGTTCCTGGGTGGGTGACAGCACCCAGCGCGCCTTTGAAAACTGCGGCTTCACCCGGCTGGCAAGGGAGTACGGCGTCGCTCTGGTGGACACCCAGGACGACACCGCCAGCCGCTATGATTGCGCCGGGCTGCCCATCGAGATATGCGACGCAGCCATGGCCGTGGATTTTATGATCAACCTGCCGGTGATGAAGGGCCACGGGCAAACCTATGTCACCTGCGCGTTGAAAAACAACAAGGGCGTCATTCCCAACACCGAAAAGCGCCGGTTCCACAGCCTTGGCCTGCACAAGCCCATCGCCCACCTGAACACGGTGTGCAAAAACGACTTCATCGTGGTGGACGCCCTATGCGGTGACTTGGATTACGAGGAGGGCGGCAATCCGGTGGTGTCGAACCGCCTGTTTGCCGCACTTGACCCCGTGCTGTGCGACACTTTTGTGGCGAATGAGATGGGGTACACCGTGGACGAAATTCCCTACATCGCCATGGCTGGTGACCTGGGCGCGGGCAGCACCGACCTTTCGGCTGCGCATGTGCGCCACCTTAACCCCGCCGCCGACGCGGGCGCCAGTCCAAAACCCACCGGCAAAGCCCGCAGCCTGGCCCGCTACCTGCGCGAGGGTTCGGCCTGCAGCAGTTGCTACGCGGCGGCCACCCGGGCACTCTCGCGGCTGGGCCGCGGGGAGTTGGGCGCCCTGCCGGACACCTTATGCATTGGACAGGATTACAAAGGCCGGAGCGGGGCGGTGGGCATCGGCCAGTGCACCCAGGGGTTCGCCAAATCCGTGCCGGGTTGCCCGCCCTCGGCCACCGCGGTTTTGGACTACCTGCGCAAAGAGGTTTTGTAGCCGCTTTCAATAATCGGCAAACACACCCCAAGTGGTGCGTTTGCCGATTATCATCTCGCGTAACAGTATTTGTGACACACTACCCGGTAAAGAAAGCAGATGAACCCTTTGACGCCTGTAATGTGATGTTCGTCTCTTATCTTTATGCGCAGACGAATTCCACCCGTTTATTCTTTCTCCCTCAGCTCTGTGGGTGCAAATCCAGTGTGGCGCTTGAATATCCGGCTGAAATAAAGCGGGTCGTCATACCCCACCGCCATGGCAATATCCTTTACAGTCAGCGAGGCATCGTTTCGAATGAGGTTGGCGGCCACTGAAATACGTTTTTGGATGATGTACTGGTTGAGCGATAAATGGGTATGTTTACGGAAAAGCTGCCCCAGATAAGATGGATTAAACCCAAACCGCTCCGCCAGATTTTGCACAGTCAGTTCCTCTGCATAATGGGTGTCGATATACACCCGAATGGACTCCACCGCTTCCCTGCCATCCAGATTAACAGGCTCGCCAATATGTTTTTGCGTCTTCCACATTCCCCGGAACAAGGCGGTCACTTCATGTGTGAGCTGCGGATACCCTTCGCACTTTGAGACAAGCTGATCCAGCCTATTTTTAGCGGTTCTTCGCCCATCATAACCACCGGGCGGTTCCATGGATTCAAGAACATAGTCTAGCAAATCCTGCAACTCGAAACGGGTGATCCAATTGTTTTTACCCCAGTCCATCATTCTGAGTACAGAGGCCCGCAAATCATCTTCGGTCTTCCACTCTTTTGCATCTATGTGCGGTGCGTTCCGCGGCTCACCCGAATGGACGGTACCTTCTTCAACATACAACGTGCTTTTTCCGAATATAATGGCTTGTCCAAATCTTTTTCGCAAACCGGCCACTCTTTCTGCATGGTTGGCCACTCCCGCGCTCCATGTCTCCATGCCTACGTGATAAGCGGCCCCATGGCAAGCAGCCTGAAGTCGCTGGAGAAGTCCCTCCAAATGCCCGTGCCCTGCGCGCATCTCGGCTGTGTGCAGCACCAGAATAATAATTTCACATTGGTAGTACCCGTCTCTCGCAAAAGTGACGGTTTTACCTGCGGACAGGTATTCATTCCCACGTATTTCCTCCAGCAGCAGGCCTTTCTCGTCCTCCCCAATTTGCTCGCAAGTGCTTGACTCATCAAAGCGGTAAGGATAGCCATTGCGCACGATGAGAAAGGCGCTCAGATACTGATATCCCGCATTTTGAAAAACCTCTGCGTCGTCATTCGGTTGGCCGGATGCGATGTTTGTGAGGGATTGCAGGATACGTTGCGAACGTTGTTTATCCAAGTGCTGTTCCACGCGTTGAATCGTTGCGCGGAATTCCACACTGGAAAGCGGTTTCAAAATGTAGTCAAAAACGCCGGTTTGGATGGCGCTTTTGGCATAGGAATAATCATAATACCCGGTGATGATCAAGATACAGATTTCAGGATACAGCTTCCGTATTTTGTCACTCAGGGCCAGGCCGTCCATGATGGGCATGCGAATGTCGGTGAACACGACATCCACCGGGTGGTTCATAAGGTATTCAAAGGCTTCCTGCCCGTCATGGGCCACCTCAATGTCAAACGCATCGCTCACAGCGCGCAGGCTGGAGGTGATTTTCCGAAGGATTGGCGGTTCGTCTTCGACAATCAACGCCCTATACATGCAATTGCCCCCCTACGCAGATGGTCGTGCCTCCTTTTTCACCCGCACAGATTGTGTGGGTGCTTTTTTGTGGGTAAAATTGGCGCATGCGAATGATGGTGCTGAGCAACCCCAACCCGCCAATGCGAAAATGCTCCAGTTCCTGTGTGGGATTGCTTTCATACGCGGCAATCTTGCTTTCGATTTCTGCAATGGTTTCCGCCGCAATGCCACAGCCGTTGTCCGTTATGGAAAAGGTCCAGAAATCGTCACACGAATCAAGCGTGACCTTTATCCTGAAGGGGGGGCGGATTTTGGCGAATGCGTGCTGAAACGCGTTCTCCGCAAGGGGCTGCAAAATCATTTTCGGGGTGCGGATCAGGGAAAGATCGCTGATGTTTTTAATCTCGATGGTGTATTCGAAAGCGCCTTCATACCGCTGCTGCATCAGATAAAAGTAGTTCTCCAGATGTTGCAGTTCCTCCCGCAGGGTGGCGCCGTCCGGAGACAGCGTGGAAGTGTATTGCAACATACCCGATAAACTGCGGCACATGTTGGAAAGGCGTTCCCCATCGTTTTCGCACCCAACCGAGGCAATAACAGCCAAGGTGTTGTGCACAAAATGGGAATTCATTTGGTTTTGCAGCGCCAGCATTTGCGCCTTTACCTCTCTTGTTTTCATGGTTTCAATTTCACGCGCGGCTGTTTCCAGGCGTCTCAGGGTGGACATGAAGGCGTTCCTCAAATCCACAAGGGCAGGCATGTCTGTATCCAGAGGCAGGTCTATCGCATGCACGTCCAGGCTGGAAAGTTCCATCTGCATTTGGTGCAGAGGCTGCAACACCTCTTTCTGCATTCGAGAAGACAAATAGTAGGCGATAAACCAGAACAAAATAGACATTGTGATAGCAAACGCGCCGAACAACAAAGGAACAGCTTGGTATATGCGCACCTCCGTACTTCCCAACAACACCATCCCGCCTGTCAAGGTATGCATCGAGAACAAGGCGTCCCCCTGGCGGTCAACCGAATCGTCTGACAGCGCCCCTTCGCGAAAGAGGGCGAGCATCTCCTGGGAAAGCCTGTCGTTTTCTTCTGTTTGGTTGCTGAACACGATGCGCCCATTCTCGTCCAGCAGCAGCCACGCCAAGTTGGGGTCAGCTTCCGACAGAATGTCTGTGAGGAACGAAACGGGCTGTTGCACCTCTACCAGGCCATAGAGCACGTCGGTTTCAAAATTACGGAAAGGCCGAAAAACGCTCACCATCCTCCACCCGCTTTCCGACCACATATCCGGTATATCCGGCAGGATGATCTGGAAGGCCTTCCGGTTTTGGAAGCTGCTGTAAACACTTTGAAAGTCATCTGAGGAGAAAAACGTTTCCTGCCGGTCCAGCAACTCCGGCGTTGTGCAGAAATCCGTAAAATCGCCGTGGTCGTTGAAAACGCTGATCCTGGCCACCGTGATCCGCGAGGCAGAGGTGATGGAAACACCTGTAAGCTGCAACTGTATGGCGTCTCGTGCTGTGGTGTCCAGAACGAAATGGTTTTGCTCGGAAGGGTCCTGGCGCGCTTCCTTCAGCTGGTCCACAATGATGGTATTGGTGACGGCCTGCAAAGCAATGCTGTCCATGTGCTGCAGGCGGATATCGATTTGCTCGGCAATAGACCGCCCCACCTGGCGCAGGTTCTCTGTGGACATCTGCGAGTTTTTGGAAAAAAACTCGCGATAGTAAAAGAGCAAAAGAAAAGTGATGGCTAAACTGATGACACCTATGTACAGGATTATCATGCGAAAAAAAAGGCGAAGCGACCGCGGTTTCATCCCCAACCCCCTATCGGCGGACTGTGATTTAATTATATATCAAAGTACAAAAAAAGTATACGAGGCGGGCTATCTGTGTAGAATTCATCCATGATTTTGCTAGAATTTGTCTATTTTGTCCATCCTCTAAAAAGATTATACTGGCAACAAACATGAAAAGGAGGAAAGATATCTGTGCAAAATAGCGGTCTACAAATCCTGGGCTTGACCCTGGGCCATGTTCCAAATCCTGTCGGCATTCTGGAGCCGCAGATGCAGTTTGCCTGGAAGGGGGAAAGCGACAAACCGAATGCGACTCAAACCGCCTATCGCATTCGTGTGTCCCTGGCGGGAGCGGAAAATGAAAAGGCTGTGGTGTGGGATTCCGGTAAAATCGAATCCTCGCGCTCGAGCGGGTACCCTTATGAAGGGCCACCACTCAAGCCCGCCACAAAATATGAGTGGGGGGTGACTGTGTGGGATAACCACGGCAGAGAAGCCGAAAGCGCACCGGCCCACTTCACAACCGGGCTGCGTGACGAGGATTGGCAGGGCTGCTGGCTTGGCGCAGACGACTACTCCGCCAACGACACCGGCGCCGTGGCGCCCTTGTTCCGCAAAGGCTTCCAGGTGGACGGGCAAGTGGCGCAAGCCATGGCCTATATTGCCGTGGTGGGTTATTATGAGTTTAGCCTGAATGGCGCCAAAGTGGGAAACCACGTGCTGGACCCCGGCTGGACAGATTTCCGCCAATCCGTACTATATGTCGCCTACGATGTGACGGACCAGTTGAAGCATGGTGAAAATGCGATTGGCCTGATGCTGGGCAACGGCTGGTATTGCAACGCAAACGCACCGCTGGAAACCATTCACCAGGGACCACACTTCCTGTTCCAGCTCAACATCCAATATGCGGATGGGCGCCTGCAAAGTGAATACAGCCAGGTGCGCAAAGGGTGGCAGGTCAACACCGCCGGCCCCATCACCGACAACAGCATTTTCAATGGCGAAACCTATGACGCAAGGCGAGAAATAAGTGGCTGGAACACAGCGCCCGTAGCAGCCGCTTACACCAAAGAATGGCGCCGCCCCTTATGGGTGGACCCGCCCGCCGGCCGGCTGAAGCCCCAGCTGCTGCCCGCCATCCAGGTGGTGAAGACCTTGGCGCCGGTTGATGTGCGACGTTTTGATGATAACACCCGCGTGTTTGATTTTGGCCAGAACTTTTCGGGCTGGGTGCGCATTCGGGTGAAAGGCGCGGCAGGTGAAACAGTCTGCATGAAATTTGCCGAAAATGCTTACGAAGACGGGCAGATAGACAGCACCACCACACGTGCCGCGGAGGCGCTGGATACATACACGCTCAAGGGTGACGGCGAGGAGGTCTACGAGCCGCATTTTACTTACCACGGATTTCGTTATGTTCGCATCACGGGATTACCGGAGGGCACGGAGGACAACTGCATTGAAGGCCGGGTAGTCTGCTCGGCGGTGCCACTGGCAGCACAATTCAGTTGTGAAAATGAACTCCTCAACAAGTTGCACCGTTCCGTGCTATGGAGTGAAGCCACCAACCTGCACAGTGTTCCAACCGACTGTCCCCAGCGGGATGAGCGCCTGGGGTGGCTGAATGACATGACTGTCCGCGCGGAAGAAGCCATCTACAACTTTGACATGGCGGCGTTTTACACCAAATGGGTGGAGGATATTCGGGAAGCCCAGGGCGAGACAACAGGCGCCATCACCGATGTTGCACCCTTTGTACGCTATGGCCGCCGGCCGGCCGACCCCGTGTGCTCCAGCTATCTTGTGGTGCCTTGGCTAGTCTACCTGCACACCGGCGATACCGCCCTGCTCCGCCGTCATTTTGAGGGCTTCCAGCGCTGGGAAGATTACCTCCTCAGCCAAACGGAGGACGATCGCTTATACTATAGTTATTTTGGGGATTGGTGCGGCCCGCTCACCATTTCAGATTCTTCCAGCATGGCCAGCGGTTCCTATTCGGCCATCACCTCGGGAGATTATGTCTCTACCTGGGCCATCCTTTTCAACGCGTTCCTTCTGGTAAAAATTGCCAAAGTGCTGGGCAAGGAAGAAACCACCGAACGGTATCTCCAGCTTTTTGAGCGCGGCCGGGCCATTTTCAACCAGATGTACCTTGATGAGAAAACGGGGCAGTACGGCAGCGGAAGCCAGGCCTGCAACGCCTTCGCCTTGTACATCGGCCTGGTGCCGGACCATCTGGTGGACAAGGTGGTGCAAAACCTTGTGCACGATGTAAAGGACAAGAATGATACCCACCTGACCACGGGCAACCAGGCCACCAAGTATATTTTTGACGTGTTGGCACAGCACGGCCATGCCGACCTGGCCTACGCCCTGGCTAGCCAGGACACCTATCCCAGCTGGGGCCTGAACATTTTAAACGGGGCCACGACCATCTGGGAGCGGTGGGAAGAAGCCAGCACCGGCCTTGTCACGCAGTGCTGCTCGCAAAATCATCCCATGTATGCATCTATCGGCTCCTATTTCCACCGTTATCTCGTGGGCATCACACCCGACGAGGAAGGCCCTGCGTTTGAACGCGTGCGAATTGAACCGAAGGTGCCCCAAGACCTGCAATGGGCCCAAAGTGAACTGGATACAGTCAAAGGGAAGCTGGCCTGTAAATGGTCAAAAAAGGACGATTCTCTTGTCGTCCAGTTAGAGATTCCCTTTAACTGCACCGCCCATTTCCTTGTCCCCGCGCCATACACCTCGGCTGAAATTACGGATGCTAAGGGATCGCGCGTGGAAAAAGAAGACATACTGCGTATCGGAAGCGGCTGTTATCAAATTCTGTGTACCAGATAATAAGGAGGATTTGTCATGAAGAAAAGATGTATTGCTGCAATGCTTGTACTGGTTTTGGTTGCCGGCCTGCTGGCAGGGTGCAGTAACCCTTCCGTACAGGAACCGGCTTCCCAGGCTGCCTCGTCCGGTGATACCGCTCCGGCGGGCACCGAAGGAAGCGATGCTTCCGCCGAAGGTGTTACCATCACTTTCATGCCCACTCAGGCGGGTTTCATCGATCATTTTGACGGCGTTTTTTCCGACAAGATCATACCCGATTTTGAAGCCGAGACCGGCATCAAGGTGGATGTGCAGGTGGTTCCCGACACCTCCAACGAGATGGTGAAGCTGAAGCTGGCTACCGGTGAAGCGCCGGAGCTGTGGAGCCAGAACGTCCCGCAAATGGTGCAAACCTTTAACGCCACCGAAAACTGTGTGGTGCTGGATGACCAGCCCTGGGTGGAGCGCCTGAGCAACCCGGACCTGCTGCGCTACGAGGGCGATGGGCACATCTACGGCATGCCGCTCACCTCGGCACAGTTCTTCCCGGCAGCTTACTACAACAAGGGCGTGCTGGAGGAGATTGGCATCGTCGATCCCCAGCCCACCACCTACCAGGAGTTCCTCGATCTCTGTCAGCAGATTAAGGACGCAGGCGTGGTGCCTGTGTACATGACGGACAAGGATGCCTGGACCACCCAGATGTTTACCACCAATGGGTTGGGCGTGGTGATGGAAGGCCAGGATGATGTGTGGGACAAATTGCTCACCAATGAGCAAAAGTTTGCCGATGTGCCGGAGTTTACAAAGCTCCTGCAGGACTTTATGAAGCTGTACGAGCTGGGCTATGTCAACGAAGATCATATGTCTCAACCCTACGACAGCCTAGCCGGCGCCATGGCTTCGGGCGAATATGCCATGTGCATCAACAGCGAGTCCGCCATCAGCGACATCAACACAAAATACCCCGATGTTGAAATGGGCGCTATGGTAATTCCCGTGAGTGACAAGATGATCCTTGGCATCGGCAATTTCGTACACGGCATTTATGTGGGCAAGGATTCACCCCATCCCGAGGAAGCCCTCATGTTCCTGGAATACCTCTCCCGGCCGGAAGTGTACTCCTTGATGATGGAGGAAAAGGGTGGCTTCTCGCCCTTCACAGACGTGGAAAGCAGTAATGTGCAGCCCTGCGTGCAGAAGCTGGTGGATGAATATGTGAACACGGGCAAGTACACGTATGAGTTTGACTCCCATCTGGATGCCTGTCGCGCTATCCTCGACAGCGGCCTGTTCCGCCTCTTTCAGGAAATGGTGATGGGGGAGAAGACCCCTGAAGAAGTGTGGATCGAGTGGGACGAGCAGTTCAGCGCTTTCATGAAAGAAAAAGAGTACCCCGGATTTTAGCCTGCCAAAGGCTGCAAAAAAGAATAGCGGCGGCTGCGCTTCAGCGCAACCGCCTTCTAAAAAGGAGCTTTCATGAAAAAACAAACGCTGCTAGACCGGCGGTATCCTTTTTGGCTTGCCCTGCCCGCCGTCATCATCTTTTCTGTGTTTTTCATTCTCCCCATCATTATGGGGACAGGGCTTTCCATGACCAACTGGGATATGGAGCTGGCCCGAATCGATTTTGTGGGCCTGCGCAACTATGTCAATATCTTCAGCGATAAATATTACTGGATGGCTGCGAAAAACACCCTGATTTTCGCAGTGAGCATCTTGCTGCTCCGCAACATTTTAGCGCTGCTTTTGGCCTTGTGCCTCACCGACAAATTGAAAACCCGAAACTTTCTGCGCACCATTTTTTACATTCCTTCGGTGCTGTCCTATATTGTGGTGGGCATCCTGTTCACAGCCATCCTCAAATCAGATGGCCTGCTCAACCGTTTCCTGTCCGCCCTGGGGTTCACCGCGTATATCGATTGGCTGGGGAACGGGAAAATAGCTATGGTAAGCGTGATAATGCTGGATGTCTGGATGTGGACAGGGTTCCTTGCGGCCATATACATCGCGGGCTTGCAGGCCATACCGCGTGATTATTATGAGGCCGCTCGTATCGACGGCGCAAACGGCGTCCAGCAGTTTTTCGCCATCTCCCTGCCCATGCTGGCCCCCTCTTTGCAAATCTGCATCACGCTTTCACTGGTGGGCGGCATTGGCGCCTTCGAACAGATTCTGGTGCTCACCAACGGCGGGCCGGGCCGAGCCACCAATGTCATCCGATTGCTGGTATATCAAACATTTTCGCAGGGAATGTATGGCAAGGCCACCGCCATGGAGTTGTCCCTTGCGCTCATCATTTTTCTGCTGAGCGCCCTGGTGGCGCGATTCTTCAGCACAAGAGAGGTGGAAATGTAAATGTCACAAGCACCGCGATACACCAAGAAAACACTTGTGCTTGAGGTTATCATCATTCTGATTTGTTTGGTGGTTTTGGCGCCGCTTGTTATGGTTTTGCTGGGCTCCTTAAAAACGCCTGCCGAGGCCGCCCAGTTCAATCTGTCCCTGCCAAGCGAATGGCATTTCGAGAATTATCTGGAAATATTCAGGAAAACCAATGCCCTGCGCGCCATCAAAAACAGCCTGACCATCACCTTGTCCGTGGTATTGGTGTGCGTGCTTGTGGGCACGCCATGCGCCTATTACATCGCACGTAAAAAGTCGAGATATGCCAACGGCCTGCGGCTGTATTTCAATCTGGGCATCATTGTGCCGTTGTCCATTGTGCCTTCCATTTTTCTGCTGCAAACACTAGGCATTATGGGCACGCCGATGGGGCTGGTATGCATCTACCTTGGCATGCGTATTCCCTGGATCATCTTCCTGTGCGTCGGCTTCATTAAGGGGATTCCCATGGAACTGGAGGAAGCCGCGCTCATTGATGGGTGTGGCGGCGCATTAGGGCCTTTGAAGGTGTTTTTCCGCATCATCTTCCCGCTACTCAAGCCCATTCTCATTACGGCAGTCATCATCATAACCATGGGCGTGTGGAATGAATTTCAGCTGCCGCTCTATTTTTTGAGCTCCAGCAAGAACACAACCCTGCCTATGACTGTATACTGGTTCTATGGCCAGTACCAAACAAGCTGGAACCTGGTGTTCGCCAACCTTGTGGTCACGGCGCTGCCCATCATCCTTCTTTACCTGTACTGCCAAAAATATGTCATCGCCGGCATGACGCAAGGCGCCGTCAAATCGTGAAAGGAGCCGCGAATGAAACACGGAATCTATTATGCCTTTTGGGAATCTGAATGGGAGGCCGACTACTTCCGCTACATTGATAAGGCGGCGCGATTGGGCTTTGATATTTTGGAGATCGCAGCCGGGTCCTTGCCGGACTATAGCCCCGAAAAGCTGAAAGACCTGCGGAAAGCCGCCGAGGCGAACAATATTGAACTGACAGTGGGGCACGGCCCCAAGCCCGAGCAAAACCTTGCCTCCCCTGACGCGGATGTGCGAAAAAACGCTGCGGCCTTTTTCACAAAGCTTTTTGGCCAAATGGAATTGCTGGGCGCCCGGCTTATTGGCGGCGGCCTGTACTCATATTGGCCGGTGGATTACACACAGCCTTTTGATAAGCAAGAAGACTGGAAGCACAGCGTGGAGAGCATAAAAGCATTGGCGCCTGTTGCAAAGGAATGCGGCATCACTTTGTGCATGGAGGTGTTGAACCGCTTTGAGGGATATCTGCTGAACACAGCCGAGGAGGGTGTGCGGTACGTAAGGGAAGTAAATGAAGACAATGTGAAGCTAATGCTGGACACCTTTCACATGAACATTGAGGAATCCAGTATGACCGAAGCAATTCGGCAGGCCGGGCCTTTACTGGGGCACTTCCATACCGGCGAGCCCAACCGCATGCCCCCGGGCGCGGGACGCATGCCCTGGTTCGAGATAGGGCTCGCGCTGCAAAGCATTGGCTACGAGGGGCCGGTGGTCATGGAGCCTTTTGTGCGTCCCGGAGGCACTGTGGGCCAAAACATCAAGATTTGGCGGGATCTGACCGGCCATGCACTCACCACAGAGGAACTGGATGAAATGGCAAAACAAGCGGTGCAGTTCCAGAAATACGTGCTGGAATGCTGAAAATGGCATGACAAGCACCTTATGGCCCCCACCACAACCAAGATGAACGTATTTTAGAAGATGGCTTGCAGCACGCCGCCAATGCCGAAACACTGATGCGACAGTACCCCAAACAGGAAAGGGTTGCCTATACTGGCAACCCTTTCCTCTATTGCATAGCACTTCGATGATTCGGGATACTTTCCCGAACCGCCTTCCCCTAAGCCGACTGCTTGCGGTTTTTGCTCATCACATCGAAGATGACCGCGGCCAAAAGCACCAGGCCCTTCACCGTGCGCTGCCAGTTTTGGTCAATGCCTAAAATCGACATACCATTGTTCAGAACGCCCATGAAGATGGCGCCGATGACAGCGCCGCCCACCTTGCCCACGCCGCCAAAGGCGGAGGCGCCACCAATGTAGCAGGCGGCAATGGCGTCCATTTCATAGTTGGTGCCGGCACTGGGCGCCGCCGAGTTGAACCGGGACACACACACCAGCGCGGCAACGCTGGCCAAGAATCCCATGTTGGTATAGGCGAAAAACTGGATCCGTTTTGTGTTCACGCCGGAAAGCCTGGCCGCCTTTTCGTTGCCGCCCATTGCGTACAGGTAGCGCCCCGGCACGGTGTTCGAGGTAAAGTAGTTGTACACCAGCACCACCACGGCCAGCAGAATCAAAATCACCGGGATGCCCTTGTCCTGACCCAAAAGCCAGAATACCCACATCACCACCGCGGGGATGAGCACCAGCTTTGCCACCAGCCAGGGCACCGCGTCCACCTGGTAGCCTTTTTTTGCCTTGCTGGCGCGGGTAACAAGCTGCATCACCACAAACATGGCGCATATCACCGCGCCGACGATGATGGAAACCGTCAGGGTGGCGCCGCCCGACGCGGGGATGTAGCTGTTGAAAAAGCGGGTAAACTCCATCGGGAAGGGCGAGATGGTCTTGCCGTCCAGGGTGGACCACGCCAGCCCCCGGAAGGTGAGCATGCCGGCCAGGGTGACGATGAAGGGCGGTATGCGCATGTAGGCGATCCAAAACGCCTGCCAGGCGCCCAGCAAAAGCCCCACCAGCAGGCAAATGAGGATGGACAGGTAGATGTTGAGCTTGAGGTTGACGATGAGCACGCCCGCCAGCGCGCCCACCAGGGCCACCACGCTGCCCACCGAAAGGTCGATGTTGCCGCCGGCGATGATGCACATCAGCATGATGAGACTATGATAATTGCTTCCTTAAATACTATGCCGCTTCCCTGAAAAAGCCAGAAATGCCGCCTGTTGTACACAGGCTACAAGCTTTCTTGGCTGTGTAATCGTAATTTTGATTAAATGTCCAACTTTTTGGGGTCACTTCAGCCTTACAGCGTCAAATGCTAGGCAGTAAAATATCAAGCGGAAAACTGGCAGACACGCACCATAGGTAGCGCGTCTGCCAGTTCCCAAAATCAACTATATACCATTAATATGAAATTTTACTGGTTGCGCAAAAACACACCACAAGAGTAGTTCGTGTACCGTCTGTGACTTTTGAAAGGCTATGTACCGACCGTGAACGGCAATAAATATGATGATACTATGATGAAATATTCAGATAACCGTCACGGACGGTACATAAAACATAGGGAACGCCATGTTGCATGTTGACATACGGAGTATTTTCGGTTAGAATAGACCTAGCGAACTTAGAATATTTGCGAAACAACGTTAGTTATCCGGCTTGCACCGACGGTACGCAGCCACCAGGTTCTAGTGAGAGCAATCTCATGTGGGTTCAAGTCCCTTCATCCGCACCATAACAGTTAAGGTAATTGATACAATCGTATCAGTTACCTTAACGTTTTTTTATGCCCAGAAAAGGCTGTAATACTGGGCTTTTTATCAAATCAATGCACCCGCTGTTCTTTATAAACCACAATATATAGTATTTTACGTAGTGAGTATTCTTGACTAATCACCACATATACGCTTCAATTCGTTTTTTGACTTGGCTATCGTTTTTCGATTAGTTTACCATAGAGCACCCTCGATTCAACCGAGGGTGAGAGAAAAGCCCTCTGTTTAAAAGAGGACTTTCATAATATAATGATGCTGTTTTTACAGCATTTCCGTGACCTCGGTGCCGTTCTTGAAGGTGAAAACTACTCTGCCGCCCTTGTGGACGGTCACATGATCGACCAGAGCGTTCCATGTTTCGTCCTTGAATACCATCGGCAGGTCGTACAGTTCACCGAGCTCAAAGAGGAATCCGCTCAGAATATCGCCCTTGAGCTCCTGAAGCTGACGCTGTTCCTGTAATGCCGCCAGCCGCTTTTTTGCCTTGTCGTAGCGGTCGATATAGCCATCGTAGCGGCTTCGGTATTCCGTCTGGTCGAGTGTGGTACTGGCGTTCTCGTCAACCAGCTTCTGTACCAGCCCGGAAAGCACATCAATCTCACTGGTTATCTCTGCGACTTCCTTATCGATGGCATTGAAATCAGTGAATGCCGTATGCAGAACCCTGCCATCATCGATGAGAGCCTCGCGGTCAATCATCAACTCGCTGACCGCCTTCAAGAACATCGCCTTTATGTCATCTTCATATAAATGAGGGGTTCGGCATTTTTCGACACCCTTGAATTTGCCGTTGCACTGCCAAATGGTACGGCGGTACTTGCTGTTGGAATGCCATACCTTTGAGCCATAATACCCACCGCAGTCTCCGCAGATAAGCTTTGCCGAGAATGGGCTTAGGCTGTTTTGATGTCGCCCGGTAGCTTTCCTTCGTAGCATTTCGTTCTGGACTCTATCCCATTCCTCCGGACAAATAATCGCCGGATGACTGTTTTCAACATAGAACTGAGGAACCTCACCCTCGTTGGGCTTCATCTTTTTTGTCAAAAAATTTGTTGTAAACTTCTTTTGCAGGAGCGCCGAGCCTTTGTACTTCTCATTGGTAAGAATGCTCTCAATCGTGGTGGCCTGCCACTTTTCTTTACCACCCGGTGTGGGAACACCGTTCCTTGTGAGGCTGGCAGCTATCGCATTTGTGGTCTTACCCTGTATGAATAAGCGGTAGATGGTTCGCACCGTTTCTGCTTCCTCCGGTACAATCTCCGGCAGCCCGTCCGCGCCTTTTCGGTATCCGAGGAACTGCCCGTATGGGATGCTGACCTTGCCGTCGGCAAAACGCTTCCGTTGACCCCATGTGACGTTTTCAGAAATTGAGCGGGATTCCTCTTGCGCCAGACTGCTCATGATGGTGATAAGTAGCTCCCCCTTGCTGTCGAGGGTAAAAATTTGCTCCTTTTCAAAATACACCTCAACGCCTTTTTCTTTGAGCTTTCGTACCGTTGTCAAACTGTCTACGGTGTTTCGAGCGAAACGGCTGACGGATTTTGTAACGATAAGGTCAATCTTGCCGTCCAGAGCATCCTGAATCATTTCATTGAAGCCGTCTCTGTGCTTTGTGTTCAAAGCCGAGATGCCTTCGTCCGTGTATACGGTGACGAACTCCCAATCAGGCTTCGACTGGATATAATTGGTGTAATAATCCACCTGTGCTTCATAGCTCGTCTGCTGTTCTTCGCTGTCGGTAGAGACACGGGCATAACCCGCCACACGCTTTCGGACGGCAGCATTGCGAGGAAGTCCCGTGTGCATCATCCGTGTCGCTGGGATGACCGTTATATTTTTTGCTGCCTGCATCAATGCTCACCTCGCCTCTGTGTTTTCTTTCGTGCGGCTTCCCGCATCTCCGGTGTCCAGCTCTCCGCTCTGGAACGGTCTGACCATAGATGTCACCACCGCTCTCGAACACCTTTAAGCGCCAGTCCTCACCGGCAAACCAGCTGAGAACCCTCGCTTCGATGGCGCTGAAATCCGCTACGATGAACTTGTTACCAGAGCTTGGCACGAATGCGGTACGAATAAGCTCCGACAGTACCTCCGGCACGGAGTCGTAGAGCATATCCAGCGCGTCGTAATCGCCACTGCGTACCAGAGCGCGGGCTTCCTCCAAATCTGGCAAGTGGTTCTGAGGCAGGTTTTGTAGCTGCACAAGCCGCCCCGCAAACCGACCTGTCCGATTGGCTCCGTAAAACTGGAACATCCCACGGCAGCGACCGTCCGCGCAGGCGGCATTTTCCATTGCCTGATACTTCTTTACGCTGCTTTTCGCGAGTTGCTGCCGGAGTGACAGTACCTCGCCGAGTGGAGCGGGAGCGGTTTTGAGCAGCTCCTTGACAGCTTTTTTGCCGAGAGTGTCCGTTTCCAGACCGTTGTCCGAGAGCCACTGCTTCATTTGCTGTACCGAGTTTGGATTGTCCAGCTCAGTCATTTCCCGCATGAGCGCCATGAGCCGCTCCCGCGATTGGCTATCGATGGCGATTGCCTCACGTACCATCGTCATATCAACAGAAATGCCACGGTCGTTGATTTCTTGGTCGATGTGGTATTCGTCCCATACCTCGTCCGGCACAGGGAACTTCGCCAACTTCGCTTGAATCGCCAGCTCAGTTTCCACGTCGCGCTTATTGTAGGCTTTGAAGGTTAACCACTTGTCCGGCGCATCGGTCGGCAGGTTTCGTGTGCGCTGCCCGTTGGCTTCGGTCGGTTTACAGGGACGGCAGAAGAAACGAATCAGGTCTTTGCCCTCTGATAGTTTCTGCTTCTCCAAGCCCAGCACCGCTCCCGAACCTTCAAGCGAAAGCGGCAAGCCCATGTACGCCGACCACACCATAGAGCATTTCCACGAGGTCGAGTCGAGGTATTCGCTGGTCGGCAAGCCGATAAATCGAGACAGGCAGACCCGCTCGAAGGATGAGTTGAACGCCCATTTCTCGACGGTATCATCCATAAGCGCTGAAAGGATAGCCTCCGGCACCGTTTCGCCAGATGCTATATCGACCACCTTCACGTCGCCGCCGTCCACGGAGTAACCGAAAAGCAGGATGCAGAAATCCGGCGACTCAGCGTAACGGTAAACGCCAGTCTTGTTCAGGTCGGCGCTGCTGTACGTCTCCAAATCCAGTGATAGTGTTTTCATACGCATTTGTCCTTTCATAACCCAAACAGGGTGGCAGATTGCTCCGCCACCCGCCGGGGATCAGTTGTTGTTAGGCGAGAAAATCCTCGTCGTCATCCGTCGAGAAGTCACTCTCCGCAGAGGCTCTGCCGCCGAGCGGTTCGCCGTCACGAAGCTTCTGAAGGTTGTTCAGACCACAGGCAATGCCACGATTGCCATTCGAGTTGAAAGCGTAAAACGTGATACTGGCTCTGCCGTACACGCCGGAATACACCTCGCTGCGGGTGAGAATCTCGTTGCGATCCGCATCCACGATACCGGCGCGTTCGTGGCATTGGCGTTGATGAAGTAGCTGTTCCTGTACGCCTCATCGTCGGGTCTTTCAGTGTCACCATCCCTAAGGGGCAGCTTAAGCGATGTCATCGGAGGCACGGACTTGCCATTACCACGGAGCTTTGCCTCCCCCTCATGGTAGGCAGCATCCAGAGCGGCTTTGATTTTTTCGAGCGTCTTGGTATCGCTCTTGGGGATAATCAGAGAAACGGAATACTTCGGTGTGCCGCCATTAATCGACTTCGGCTCCCATGCGTTGACATAGCTCCAGCGGGTATTGGGTCCAGTAATGACCTTCATCGGGTTAGTAACATTTTTAGACATATTAGTTGTCCTCCTCATAATCATTAAAATCTTGTTTTGCCGTGTGAATCGCCGGTCGTTTATCGCTCTCCGGCACGAGCGTTGGCTTGCCTTGCGGCTTTTCGATAAGTCCGCTGAGCAGCTCCTCGAAGCGAGCTTTGCCCAGTTGCTTTTGCATTGCGGTGATACCCATGACGCTGGTTTCATAAGGGTCAAATCCGGCTTCCGTGACGGTCTGCGCAACAGCGTCCTCATTGATGTAGCGGCGATTACTGCGCCCTTCGACCAGCTTCCAGCCTGACCACGCCTTGCCGCTTATGGCGGCTTTGAGCGCGTACTCCCGAATGTCGGATGCCCACGAGATGAGGTCGTCGAGCTTGCCAAGGATGTCCTCAATTTCATCGTCGGTCAGCAACGGCGGCAGCTTGAAGTCGTATTTCGCAAGCTCCAGATTGTGCGTCGCTCTGGCGCGGCAGTCGTTACGAGCCTTGCAAAACTGACACCACTCGCCGCAGTTGTAGCTGCCCTCTCCGGCATAGGCAAGCTCGGCGGTGGGCTTCAGGACCTCCTCCGCCCACTTGTAAAGCTCGTCCTTTGAGAGGGTGTAGGTGCTGATGTTGTCGCGTCTCGGCTGGAAGATGGTCATGCAAATCGTGTCGATGTCGTACAGAGCGTCGAACATCTCGATTGCGCCGAGGCCATACAGCATCATCTGCGGGTTCTGTTCAGCCGAGACCATAACGCCCACGCCGTACTTAAAATCTGTGACATACAGGGTGCCGTCGGCAATGAGCACGAAGTCGCCGGTGCCGTAGCCACTTTCCACATACTTGCTGAAATCCAGCCGCTGCTCGATGAGCGCCACAGGGTCTGAGCAGGTCTGCTTTGCCGTGGTATACAGCTCCAGACCGTAGGCTGCGTACTCGTCGGCACAGGCTTCCATTTCAGCATTGTAGAAGTCGAGATTTTCCGTTGGGTCTGCGGCTTCCATACCCAGCGCCTTTTTGAGCTTGTACTCACAAAGCTCATGAGCGCAGGTACCTTCACGGGCATAATCGCTGCCTATATCGTCGTAGCTCTCGCCCAACCGTGCCGATGGCGGGCAGTGTAACCAGCGTTCAGAGCTTGACGCAGAAAGTAAAGCGTGATTACCCATTGCCCAGCCCCTCCGCATCCGCCATCAGTGCCAGATACTCCGCAGGGGCGATGTCCGACAGCTTTGCCGCGCCGTGCTTCACCAGCAGCTCCCGCACCTGCGCCGTGTATCCGCCGCGTGACTTTTCAGCAAGCGCCGCCCGTACCTGTTCCAGCGTGAGCGCCGGTTTCGCGGCTTCAACCGTCGGCTGCGCTTCGACCTCTGTGCTATTGTCGCTGAACCGTTCCCGAAGTGAATCCGCGACGCCGATGAGCGCATCGCCGCAGCGTCGCAGCTCGTCAATCGCTTGGCTGAATTCGTTCATCTTGCCCATGAGGTCTGCCTCCTTCCTTTGAGCGTTCGCCCTGCCGCTCCAGCAATGCCAGATTTCTGGCAAGGCGTTTTGACACCACGCTTATCGCATACAGAACGCCGATGATTTCGTCATCGACCTCGATGCCACGACACGCTGTGCCAGTGGGATTAGATTTCGTATCCATCTACTGTCCTCCGTTTCCGGGGGCTTTCTCGCCCCTCACTATCTAAAGGACAGGGAGGGACGAGAACCCGTAGTGGAAAATCAGCCTTTTTCAAAAATGCGCTTGAGTTCAGGATTAGTGCGCAAAATGCCGCGCAAACGCTTCTCGCGGTAATACACACCGTCGACTGTGATGTGGAGCTTATTAGCGATGTCCTGCTTCTTATCGCCGCGCACCATGCATTGCCACAACACACGGTCTTCGGGCAAGAGGTTGTCCAGCACGCTGATTAAAATAGAAAGCAGTTCGCGGTCTTCCATAACAGCCCCGATATCAGCCTCTTCGTCGGCAACATCGAAGCGGCTCTCCATTTCGTCGTCGCCGTCCTTATTCCATGACCTGTCCAGCTCGACAGTGCGGCGGGTGTTGCGTTTGGTGCAAAACTCGCAATCGTGGTCGCATTCGCTTTTATCCTTCAGGACACACTCGGTTTTGCTTATCTCGTAGCGCTCCGCTGCCTTGAGATCTGCGGCGTTGCGTCTGCCGAGCTTGTCCCCATCCGAAGTGCGGGCGAGGCGAACGGCGTATCCGGCTTCCTGGTCATAGAACCAGCGCTGCTTGTACGGATTGGTGGTATCAGGCTCTTCCGCTGGCGCGAAGCAGACCTTTTTGCTGACTGGTATGTATTCACCGTTTTCGTCCTGCGCGTAGAAATGCTTGTAATAAAGTTTCTGATAGTGCTTCATAATTCTTTCCTCCTGTGATTTTCAGATGGCTCGGTGGGAGCCGATTCGGGTGGTTTACGGACTCGAACCATCACGGGAGGAGGACGCGCGCGTTGGAGTTCATAGAAATGTTTCATCTCGGCTTGCCTCCTCAGATTGACTTTTGTGCTTTTCCGTGTTATACTTGTTTAGTAGGTGTTGGTACGGATTACCGGCAGCAAAAAAAGCCCCTGCGACTTCTCGCAAGGGCTGGCGAACAGTCCTTGTCTGAAACCTCAAGGACTATCCAAATCTTGATAGAGTTGGTGTCAAACCGAGTTAAGGTTGATAGCGTTGATAAGGTCAAAAGTTATCTACGGAGGCAAATCTTATGACAAACAATGAGGTATCACGCCTCTGCGGAGGCACTTTTTTCACACAACTACTGCGGTCGCGGAAACCAACGGTTACACAGCGGCAGAGGACGCAGGGTGAAACAGACGTTTTTCATAACGAGGACGTGCTGTTTGCGTTACTTCAGCTTGTTCAACCGGACGCAATAAAGCCAACTGGAAATTCATTTGAAACCTACACAACAAACTTCAAAAAGTGCGATGGCAGTATAGGTGAAGACTTGAAATTTGATAATTCAAGTGTGCTTTCAGCTTTTACCGCCCGAATGAAAAACGAATATACAATGGTCGCTGAAGATGCGACGGCATTCTGCATCAACTACATAGATATAAGAAAAACGCCGCGTAACCATGAAAAATTGGTTAAGCGGCTGATTGAGGTTATTCGTGATGATAAGAGCATAACGGACGACGAGCTCTTTCAGGTCGGGCAAAATGGATATAAGGTAAACAAGAAAGCCCTCACAAAACTGACTGAAATAAGCCTTCCTGATTTTCTTCTATCGGTATGGGCGTTTGTTGTGCTGAAGCGTAATGACAACAGTGTCGGCAAAGAAACAATTGCGGCTTGGAGCGACCCTAAAACGAAAGGGCGCTACATCGGCATTGGCGGGTCGAGCATAACGCAGGATATAAATGTGACGATGCCGCCGGTAGAACAGGCTGAAAAGATAACCGCAGACATCACGGAGGATGACGAAGATGCCGAATATGACGAGCCTCCCATAGATGAATCTGCACCAGACCC
>DBFXIC010000166.1:0-7822 GCA_048455095.1 Anaeromassilibacillus sp. | reverse complement strand
CAGGCGTCCAAAGGCTATTTGACGACACAATATGTGCCGAATTTGGAATGGTATCTGATTATCGACAACGATACCTCAGCGCTGGAAAGCAAGCTAAACCGCCAGTTCTTTTTTGGAATCCTGGTGGTGATCGCCGTGATCGCCTCTGTCATCCTGACCATCACAGGAATCATCCGGAAATTCAATCAGCGGATTGTCGACCTGACCATCGCCAAGGAACAGGCGCACCGCACAATCTTCCAGCACGCAACGGAACAACTCTATGAAAACATTTACGAAATCGATATTACGCACAACCGCGCTGCGAGTGAATCGACAGAGCAGTATTTTACGAGCCTTGGCGTGCCGGGGAATACCCCTTATGACGAAGCCCTGCAGATCATTGCCAAAAAGCAAATCCGAGAAGAATTCCAGCAAGGATACATCGATACCTTTACTCCGGAGCGGGTGTTACAGGCATATAAAAACGGCATGGAAAGCCTGCGCTACGATTTCATGATTACAGCGGATGGGGAAACCTATTTCTGGATGCGTATCATCGCCCGCATTTTTTACTGGGACGACGATCAGTCCATCCGCATGTTTGTTTACCGCCAGAATATCGACCTGGAAAAGCAGCGGGAAAAACAGATGCTCGACCAAATGCAGAAGGATTCTCTGAGCGGCCTTTTCAACAAGGCGGCCACACAGAATCAGATCCGGCGGATTCTGTCACAGAATCCCAACCAGATGTACGCCTTTTTCATCCTGGACATCGACGACTTTAAGCAGGTAAATGATACGTTCGGCCACGTGGTAGGCGATCTGGTGATTGCGGATTTTGCCAACATCCTGAAAGAGCAATTTGGGGAGAATGGCGTGATCGGCCGGATCGGCGGGGATGAATTCGTTGTTTTCCAACCGGCCTCTTCCGTAATCTGGATTCAGAGAACCGCGGAAAGCCTTTCGGCCGCCCTGCAGCACGAATTTGTGAGCGAAAATATCCGGTGCATGATCACGTCCAGCATCGGCGTCGCCGTCTCGCCGGATGCGGGAACCGCCTTTGAAACGCTCTATCAAAATGCGGATTTTGCGCTCTACCAGACAAAAAAGCGGGGAAAGAACGGGTTTACATTCTATAAACACACATAGTCCGATATACTTTCCGGGCAGTAAAGGAACTGTTTGCCGCAATTAAAAAGCCGGGCACCAAGTCCGGCTTCCTCAATGCGGCCAACGGCCTGATCATTGATCGAAAGCCGTATACGCTGGGGCCCGACTAGGTGGAGGCCTTGCGCATCCCGGATTGACGCCGCCACTGGCCGAAAAGCAGGGAGGAACCCTCTGGCTTTAATCTTGGAGAGGGATGGGTCAATTTTGATTGTTTGTTCTTGTGGCTGGCTGCAATCGTCCAATGCGTTTTTAATTGGAGGATTTACCATTTGTTGAACACTCAGTCCGTATTTCTCCTTCAATTTTTCCAATCCGGCAACATTGCTTTCCCTGATTGAAAAGGGATGCATGGCAATATTCGCGCAGTTTATTTTTTCAGAAAGGGCGATTTTTCCGCTTGTAATAAACCGTTCCAACGACGCGTTGAGAAGGTCGCCGACGGTCGCTTCATAAATTTGGGAGAGCTCTTTCAAACGCATATAGAGCGACTCGTCCAGTCCGTAGTTTCTTCGCAATTTTTGTTCCCTTTTATAAAATTTTCGATCAAAAGCATCCATGATTATCACACTCCTCAATCGTTTAAAAGATGCGGTTCCCGCGTTGACCATTCAATTAAGAAGTAGCTCCATTTCACCACAGACGGCATACAGGAATCTTTTTCCATATATCCGTCCATCGCATGTTTCGTTTACATCACAACAGCCCTCATGAAAACATGGCGTTACCATTCCCAAAAGTAATAGCAACACCATGAATTCGATGACTATATAGCTGCAATTAGCAATAATTGGAGGGATTGATGTGGAGCATCCGACCACTTCGGTAAGAAGAACCGATTCAAAAACCTGTTGTTTTATGGGGCACCGCAATACGCCCGGATGGGTGCGGCCCGCTTTGGCCACCGCTGTGGAGCAGCATATCCAAATCCATGGCGTTGACCGGTTCCTCGTCGGCAACTATGGGGAATTCGATCAAATGGTGCGGTCTGTGGTGATGGACATGAAGCGCCGGTATCCCCACATCCAGCTATATCTCCTGTTGGCCTATCCGCCAAGGCCGGGGCAGACGGCAAACCAGGAATGCGTCGACCGGTTGATCTATCCGGAGGCACTGCGGCGGGGCCCGATAAAAGCGGCGATTCCGCGCTTGAACCAAATGATGGTGAACGCATCCGACTATGCGATTGCCTATGTCGATCACCAATCCAACGGAGCGTACCAGACCATGCAATATGCGAAGAAAAGAAAACGTTCAGGAAAAATCCATATCACGAATCTGGCGGACTTAAAGCCGATTGGATTCTGAAACAAAAGAGCCACGCAAAGCAGGGAAACCCTCTGCATTTGCATGGCTCTTTTAAATAAAAGGAGAAAAAGAAAGTAAGGTAAGATGTTAGATGCGCAGTGGGAGGACAAACCGTGTCTTTCGCGGACACGCAGTGTCGTCCTCGCCTGCGGCGGTTTTCCGTGACAGCACCCAGAAATTTTATTCTCCGCCGTGCTTCATGGAACCATTCCCGGAATCAACCACACGCAACATTTTTCTGGAAACATCCATGTTGCACCCCAAAGAAAGCCCTAAAAAGCCTTTCGGGAGCTGGTTCTTTCTGTCCGGCGAACGCTCAACTGATTTCTTTCAGATAAGCCCTGCGCCGGCCGGGCGTCCAGGCTCAGCCTGGTCTGTCCGGCGAACGTTCAACTGATTTCTTGCAGGTAAGCCCCGCGCCGGCTGGGCGTCCAGGCTCAGCCTGGTCTGTCCGGCGAACGCTCAACTGATTTCTTGCAGATAAGCCCCGCGCCGGCTGGGCATGCAAACTCAGTTTGCTGCCTGATAGACGTTGAGTTCAGCGGCGGAGGCAAAGTCGCCCTTTCCGGTAAGCGCGGTGAGGCGGACGGCCTTGGTGCTGACCGGGTCAAATGTGACGGTTTTCAGGTTGCCGTTTTCCCCCCAGTCTCCACTGGAAACCTTTGTAAAGGTGCCGTCGTCGTTTTGTACCTCCAAGATATACTTGGTGATGTACCCATTGTTTCCGGAGGTACGCGGCAGATACGTATACTTATTGATCGTATACGCCTGGTCAAAGGTCAGCGTGATGCTCTGCGGCAGGCTGTCCTTGCTGGGCGAATAGCGGGTATGCCAGATTGTGTTTTCGTCGTCGTCGATCGCATAGGAGGCCGGTCCGTCGTTGCCGGACGCGGGGGATGTCTCGCTGGTGGCGGTCGCGGTCATCTTGCTGTGCGGAATCAGGCTCTTGTCGACGAACGTATTTCCCTGCGCCAGCTCAAAGTCGTCGATCACGCCCTGGAACGCCTTGGTGCGGCTGCCGAGGATGGAAAGCGGCATTACAAACGTGCCAAACTGCGCGGTGCTGACGCCGCGGCGGGTGATGACCGTGTTTGCGCGGCTGATTTCATCCACATACACGTCGTTGATAAACAGCTTGGTCTTGTTCATCTGCCCGGCAATGCCGATCTTGACCCACTCACCGACGGGCAGCGTATAGTTGAAAGAATAGTCCTCTCCATCCCTGGAGAAGCCAACTTTCCCGGTTCCCTTCTGCACGGCCTTGAGCTTGCCCTTATCGGATTCCAAAAGGATCTGCTCCTGCGTGCTGTCGGAAGCACGCTTTACCCACATGGACAGGGAATAATTTGGGCCGATATTTTCCACAGGCAGTTTTACATAACTGTTCTTCCTGTTCAGTTCCAGACCCTTTCCGTCCTTGCCGTCCACAAAGGAAACCTTGTTGACCGCAACTGCGTCGTAGCCGTTGCCGGATGCATCCAGAATACCCTTGTCAAAGTTGTAAGAGATCACCGTGTTATCCACGGATTCCACTTCGTGGCGCGGATTGGTGTTCGGCGCAAGGCCGACGTCCCCTGCCAGCTTCTGGAATTCTGTGTAGGTCTTATCCGTATTCGCGCCCCAGCACTTTTCGGACAGGACCTGCATGGAAGGATACAGGCGGTCGAACATATCGTACTCAGTAATGCCATTGTAGCTGAGGTCGGTCATATCGTTCCACAGTGCGAACGCGCCGCCCAGCACCTGCGGGTCGCAGGCGGAAATGGTCGTGCCGTCAAAGTTGTTCGGAGTCCAGCTGTTGAAGAGGTACTGTGCATTCAGATAGTCGTGATAATAGGATGCACCGGGTACCATATAAAGGTTGGTGTCGAGGATATTAATCAGGTCATAGCCCAGGTTGTACATCTCCACAGGCTGGCACCATCCCTTGGACCAGACGTCCATCTGCACGCCCTTGGCGACGACCGGAGTGTTGCCGCGCTTGGCGCTCAGGCTTCCCCAGATGCGCGGGGTAACGCCCTTATCCAAAACGAATTTCAGGATGTCGTCCGCATAACCGCGGTACTGTTCCGCGTTGCCGTAGAACTCATCCGCGCCCACGTGGAACACGTCGCCGGTGAACACCGGTTCCTCGCCGTACTGCGGTTCCAGATATTCGTCAAACACGCTCTTGACAAAGTTGACCGCTTCCGGATTCGTCACGTCGATCATGGCCGCGTTATCCTGTACCGGCTTGGAGCTGGAACCAGAGTACGCATATTCCGGATGCACCTTGACAAACGCCGCCGCATGGCCGGGGCTGTCAAATTCCGGAACGATATTGACGCCGTATTGTTTGGAGGTCTTGATGAAATTGCGGAAATCGCTCTTGGTATAATACAGGTCCTGCGAAGTCAACATCTGGCCGTTATCACCGATCACATCGGATTCCAGACGGAAACCTGCATACATGTTGTCGATTGCATCCTGCACACTGTCGTAATTCTCCGCCCAAATATAGTTGTCGTTCAGGTGGAGCTGGAAGTCGTTCATCTTATACCAGGACATGGTTTTCATGATTTCCTCAACAAATGTGAGGGAAACCGGCCTTCTGGCCACATCGAACATGAATCCGCGCACCTTGAACTTCGGATAGTCGCGGGTCACGCCCTGGGGGATGGAATCGCCGTTTTGCTTGAGAATCTGGAGCACGGAGCGCGTGGCCAGGAATGCGCCCTGTGCAGTCTCGGCCTCGATGGTGAGGCTATCGCCGATGTGCAGATAGTAGCCCTCGTCGCCCAGGCCGCCGTCCGCGGTATCCAGGGTGAGGAAGAAGCTGTGCGCGTCCGCTTTGCTACCCGTGGTGACCAGTGTTTCGCGGCCGGTCACATCCTCATAATCTTTCGCAAAGGTGTATGCACAGTTGATCAGTTCGTGCGCATACGCCTCATCGACCACGATGCGCGTCGCGGAGGCGATGGTAAAGTCGCCTTCTCCGCCGACCCACTCGCGCAGGGCCGGAATGACGTCGGGCTTGCCGTTTGCACCGGTGGGTTCTTCCATGGTGCCAGGGACCTTCACGGCGATATCGCCGCTCTTGGCGGAGGCGCTGCCCTTGGCCACCTGGAACTGCACCTTGACCTCGGTATCGGAAACGGGCGGGTAGATCGTCATGTCGTCACCGATCACCTGCTCATAGTCCGCGCCGATGAAGGTGATGGTAAAGCCCGCCGGGACCTCCGGCATGGCCAACTTTGTATCGCCCTTCTGCACCGGGGTGATCTCCAGGGAGGCTGCGACCGTTGCCGGGTCGTTCACGTTCACGGGGACGTCCCCGCGATAGGCCTCCAGCTCAAACACGGATACCGTGTTCCAGTTGACGCCCTCACTGTTGGCGTTAAACGCGTTGATGGTCAAACGCAGGTAGCGGGCGGTGTGCGTCTCCGGAAGGTTGATGACCTCGCGGTAGCTGGAACTCGCCTTTGTACCTGTGAATACGGTCGTCCAGGAGGCGTTGTCGTTGGACAGCTCAATCACATAGCTTGTCGCGTTGCGGCGTTCCCATTCGATGGCGACGCCCTTGACCTGCTCTTCCTTGCCAAAGTCAACCTTCAGCCAGTGGGGGCCGTTGCCGACCGGGCTGGCCCAACGGGATTCGGCCTTACCGCCGCTGTCCTTGCGGTCCACAACGCCATCAACCGCCTTTGCGGCTGAGAAGCCCGTAGTTTCGCTGCCATTTGCAGAAGCGGTTTTGTTGAGCGCAATGTTTTCTTCCAGATCGACGTCCGGGTCCGGCTCTTCCTCGCCGGGCTGGCCGAAGATTTCGAACTCATACAGGGAAACCGTCGGCCAATTGACCGAGGAACCGTCGCGCTTCGGCGCTTCGGCGATAAAATTCTTGATGACGAGCTTTACATAGCGCGCCTGCACCGGTTCGTCCAGATCGATCCGTTCGGTAAAGTCCGCCGGGAACTGCTTCGCAGTGTAGACGTCCGTCCAGCTCTCGCCGTCTGTGGACACCTGCACAACGTAATCGTCGGCATTTTTGCGCTCCCACTCGAGCACGATATATTCCACGGTGCTCACGGATTTCAAATCCACCTGGAGCCATTTTTCCCCAATACCATAGGTGCTGCCCCAGCGGGACTGCTCCGCATTGGGTGCTTCCGGGTTCACAATGCCGTCGATCGCGTTGGACGCGGCGACTGTGGCTGCCTCCACGCCATTGGAACTCGCCGTGCCATCCAGCGCCAGATTGACCGGCTCCGCTTTTACTTCTTCGCCGTGAATCTCAAACTCATACAGGGAGACGGTCGGCCAGGTGGTGCTCGTGCCGTCGCGCTTCTCCGCGGTGTCGATAAACGTGCGAATGACTAATTTTGCATAGCGCGCCTGCACCGGTTCGTCCAGATCGATGCGCTCGGAGAACGCTGCCGGATAATCCGTCGCGGTATAGACGTCCGTCCAGCTCTCGCCGTCCATGGAGACCTGCACGGAGTAGTCGGACACGTTCTTGCGCTCCCACTCGAGCACGAAATACTGAATGGAACACGCTTTTCCCAGGTCCACCTGAAGCCACTTGGTATCGTGACCCGTGGTGCTGCCCCAGCGGGACTGCTCTTTATTGGGCACATCCGGATTGATGATCCCGTCGATCGCGTTGGATGCGGCGACCGTATCCGCTTCCACGCCGCTGGAGGTCGCGGTGCCCTTCAGGGCAAGGTTTTCCAGTCCGTCCTTTGCAGTGGGCTCCGTCCCCACAACCGCCGGGGATTTGGTTTTCGCTGTCGCGTCTTTATCCGACGCACTGAAAACCACGCTGGGCGCGGTTTCAGGCGCTTTTTCCACCGTGTCTGTCTTTCTGACGACCGTCTGCGGCAAGCCGATCTCCGGCGCACTAAGCCACTGGCCGTCCCTCGTGCGGTTGTTGATCGCTGCAAACGCCCCTGTGCCAATCCCACCGAGAACCAGCGAACAGGCGAGAACCAGCGCCGTCACTTTTTTGGCCAGACGTGTACTTCTCTTCACTTTGTTATTCCTCCCGTTCTATAAATTGAATAAAGCATTGCTGGATGACCATTATCCAGTCAAACATCCTCCTTTCCACATGCACAAAAACGCCACATGTTTCTTAAACAAAATTTTACATGTACAATCGGGGTAAAAATTTTCATCACTCCCGTCAATTTTGTACATATACTTACTTTTTAAGTATATAATTTGTGCAAAGGCATTTTGTTCAAATTGAGAAATTAGAATAATCTTTTTTGCATGAATGAAGTTAACAGTAAATGGAATTTTCCGGAATAATCATTCTGTTTTTATATAAAATTCATTCATCTATGCTTGTTGAACCCTGTACGCCCTTGGGATAGAAAAGGTTATC
>DBFXIC010000165.1:0-2681 GCA_048455095.1 Anaeromassilibacillus sp. | reverse complement strand
TGTCCCTGCATCAGGGATCGAACACCGTCGATATCGTGCAGAAAAAGGATGTGCCGGAGCTGGTTAAGCTTATCGGGACCAATTGTCTGCACATTGAAGCGTTCTTTCAATTCGGCAATATTATTTTTGCTGGCAGCCAGTGCAGCCACTCCTGCGCCAGGGAAGGAAATCTTTGAGGTTGAAGCAAAAAACAGCACATTGTCTTCTGTTCCTTGTTTCAGGCATTCCTCGTACAGATTCAGCAGCGTATCCGGCGTATCCGTCAAGTCATGAACGCAGTAAGCGTTGTCCCACATAATACGGAAATCTTTAGCGGCGGGATGCAGGGATGCAAAACGTCGCACTGTTTCGTCAGAATAGGTGATGCCCGTGGGATTGGAATATTTCGGCACACACCAACAGCCTTTGATCGTCTCATCCTCCTGTACCAGCCGTTCGATAATATCCATATCGGGGCCGGTTTTCAGCATGGGGACAGGAATCATTTCAATGCCGAAATATTCTGTAACGGCGAAATGCCGGTCATAGCCGGGAGCTGGGCACAGAAATTTCACAGAATCCTGCTTACACCAGGGAGCATATCCGCTGTAGCCGTGAGTATATCCCTTGGAAACACAGTCAAACATCATCTGAAGGCTGGAATTATTCCCCAATATTATCTGCTCTGCAGGTACGCCAATCATTGCGCTGAAGATGCTTCTCATTTCGGGAAGGCCATTCCAAACGCCGTAGTTCCGGCAATCATCTCCATCGGAATTAGCAAATTCACTTCTCGCCCGAAGTGCTTCCAGCACGCCCAAAGCCAAATCCAGCTGCTTGGCACAGGGCTTCCCCCGGGCCATATTCAGTTTCAGTTTGAGCGCCTTGAAATCCTCATACTGTCCAAGGGCGTTATCATGCAGCTTTCGAATTTCTTCATTTCTCATAGCGGCCAGTTTCATCTAAAGCATCTCCTATAATTAGGGTCTTGAATAAAAACATTTTCAGTAGATTCATTTTTCCAAATCAAACTTCCTGTATTTTAATATATCAGGCAATAAAATGCAAGATTATTTGTGCAGTCCTGCATTTTTTCTGTTTTGCATCATTATACTGCGGTTTAAACAGCTTTTCTGTGCAATCTCATAATATCCACAGAACGAAATGAAAACCCGCCGTTCTCCTGTAATTTCAAATTGTAGTTTGCTTTGTTTCGTGGTATAATATCAGCGATATTTTTGTAATAAACCGGGAATATAACAGCAATGGAGGATCTGTATGGGCGGATTTTTTGGAGTAGCATCAAAAGAAGACTGCATGTTTGATCTGTTTTTCGGCACCGATTACCATTCCCACTTAGGCACACGACGGGCCGGTATGGCTGTCTACAGTGATGAAAAAGGGTTCGACCGTGCAATTCACAACATCGAAAATTCTCCGTTCCGCACTAAATTTGACAAGGATATTGGCTGCATGGAAGGACGCCTCGGCATTGGCTGTATCAGTGATTACGAGCCACAGCCGCTGATCGTCCGCTCGCATCACGGCACCTACGCCATCGTAACCGTAGGCAAGATTAATAACACAAATGAAATCGTGAAGCAGCTATTCTCTTCCGGTCACTCCCATTTTCTCGAAATGAGCGGCGGCGACATCAATGCTACTGAATTGGTCGCCGCTGTGATCAACCAAAAAGATAATTTAATTGAAGGAATTCAGTACGCTCAGGAAACTATCGAGGGTTCCATGACGATGCTGCTTCTGACTCCGAAGGGAATTTACGCAGCCAGGGACAAGCTAGGCCGCACACCGGTCTGTGTAGCACAGAAGGACGGCGCCTGCTGCATCTCCTTTGAAAGTTTTGCCCATCTGAATTTGGGGTATACCCAAGAGCGGGAATTGGGACCTGGTGAAATTGTTATCGTGACACCGGAAGGAGCAAAAACTCTGGTCAAGCCCGGAAAAGACATGAAAATCTGCACCTTTCTTTGGGTATATTACGGATACCCTTCCTCTTCCTATGAGGGCATCAGCGTGGAAAAAATGCGTTACCGCTGCGGCGCCATGCTGGCGAAGCGGGACAATGTCAATCCCGACACTGTGGCTGGCGTCCCCGATTCAGGGACCGCACACGCCATAGGTTACGCCAACCAATCGGGAATTCCCTTCTCCAGGCCCTTCATCAAGTATACGCCGACGTGGCCGCGTTCTTTCATGCCCACCATTCAAAGTCAGAGAAATCTTATCGCAAAAATGAAATTGATTCCTGTCCACGATCTTATTCAGGACCGGAGCCTGCTTCTCATCGATGATTCCATTGTGCGGGGTACACAGCTTCGGGAAACCACAGAGTTTTTGTACCAAAGCGGTGCCAGGGAGGTGCACGTGCGTCCTGCTTGTCCTCCTCTGCTCTATGGCTGCAAATATCTGAATTTTTCCCGTTCCACCTCCTTAATGGATTTAATTACACGCCGTGTCATCCGGGATTTGGAGGGCACCGGAGAACCTACAAATATAAAAAAGTACTCCGATCCGGAGGCTGCGGAATATCAGCAAATGGTGGATATCATCGAAAAGAAACTGAGCTTCACTACGCTTCGCTATCACCGGCTTGACGACATGATCGAATCGGTGGGGCTGGATAAGTGCAAACTCTGCACGTACTGCTGGGACGGCAAGGAATAAAAACAGGCATAAAAAAC
>DBFXIC010000164.1:0-13252 GCA_048455095.1 Anaeromassilibacillus sp. | reverse complement strand
AATGAGACTTTTTTATATATTTAGCACAATATACAAACGGATAAAGTGGTTTTTGACACATTTTATAAAGATTTATTGCTGTAATAAAAAATTATTGAAAATTGAGCCATGACCTGTTATGCTGAACACATGGGGAAGATCCCCGGTAAGTGAACCACAAATATTGAGACCAGAGAATGGAGGAGCTACGATGAAAAAGTATCTTGCGATTCTTCTTGCAATTGTAATGGCCTGTACAATACTTGCTGCGTGCGGAGGAAATGCATCTTCCACAACACAACCCGCCTCAAGTGAAGGGGCAGTCTCTAGTTCTGCCGGGGAACCGGCAACCGCACCTGATGTAACGCTCAGCTTCTCATGGTGGGGCAACCAGACGCGCACTGAGCGCACAGAAGGAGCGTGCAACCTATATACAGAGCTGCACCCGAACGTCACATTTGAATTGAATCCGATTACCGGCAAGGAATATTGGGATAAGCTTACAGCGCTTGCGGCAGGCGGAAATGCTCCTGCACTGCAGCAGCAGGATTACGATCGCTTCCTTGTTTTCCAACAGAAAGGAATCCTGGAAGGGATGAATGCCTATGTGGACAACGGTACCATTGACCTGACCGATATTCCGGAAGTGTATCTGAGCGGCGGACAGGTGGACGGCCAGTATTATGCTTTTAATCTGGGCGTAAACGTACCATGTCTGGTTTACAACAAAACCATGTTGGACGCCGCGGGCATCACGGTGCCGGAACAGCCCACTTGGGACGATTTCCATGCGCTGGCCAAAGAGGTTTACGAAAAAACTGGTGTTAAAACATCTTATGGTACATATTATGGGCCGCAGCACCAGATTCGTATGTCGGTACGCAACGCCGGACAGCATGTGTACAACGAGGATGGCACGGCGCTCGGCTTTGACGATGTAAGCCTTGTAGAGCGTGTATTTGCAAATTACGAATATTCTTATACAAGCGGATATGGTGTACCGGGCGAAATGTATACGGGTGCGACTTCTGTGGAACTTGGCCCCATCGTAACGGGTGACTCCTGGTGCGAGTTCCTGAGCTCCAACCAGGTAGTAGCGCTTCAGGCCGCAATGGAGGACGAGCTTGCCATGGTGATGAACCCTGAATTTGCGGATAAAACCATGGATGCGGCTTATTTGAAACCGAGCGTTATGATTTCCATAAGCGCTCAGAGTACGCAGGAAGAGAAGGATGCGGCGGCAGCCGTCGTTGATTATCTTTTGAATTCAGTCGAAGCCAATGAGATTTTACTGGCAGAGCGCGGTGTTCCCATCAATACCACAGTGCGCGAAGCAATTGCGGATAAGGTGGATGAAACGACGAAAAAGACATTTGATTTTATTTCCTTTGTGGAGGACGGACGTTGCTCGGAGATAGATTCGCCGGATCCCTCCTGCGCGTCGGAGCTGGATGCCACAGCCAAAGTGCTGATGGATGAGGTGCTCTACGGCAATAAAACGGCAGCACAGGCCGCCGAGGAATGGATGGCGAAAGCGAATACACTGTTGGGAGCATAAAACAAGGACAGAACAGAATGTAAATCTGCAATAAGAGGGCAGAGCTGGTGAGGGCCTGCGAGCGTTGGCTCGGCCACGGCTCTGCCCTCGACTTTCACCTTGAATTTTTGGATGGTGGTGTTCTACATGCGCAAAGCAACTGGCCGACCTCAGTATTCGATGCGTCAAAATTTGGAGGGTTATTCTTTCATCGGCCTTTTCGTGATCGGCTTCCTGGCATTCACTGTTATACCCATTGGCACATCTCTTGTGCTTTCTTTTACAAAATATGACATTCTTTCTCCACCGCAATTTATCGGGTTGGACAACTTCGTCCAGATGCTTACAGGAGATCACCAATTTTGGGTGTCCTTTGGCGTCACACTGTTCTATGTAATCGTGTCTGTGCCTCTTCGTCTTGCTTTCGCGCTGGCAGTGGCAATGCTGCTGCAAAAAACAACGAAGCTCACAACGTTTTATCGCGCGGCATACTATCTGCCCACGATTATCGGAAGCAGCATCGCTATTTCCGTGGTATGGCGGCAGATGTTCAGCGGCGATGGATTGCTTAACAGTATCATCAACAAGATATTTCACACTGAAATCAATATCTCGTGGATCGGAGGAGAAAAAACAGCGATCTGGACGCTCATTATCCTTGCGGTTTGGCAATATGGTTCTTCCATGCTGATTTTTCTCTCCGGCCTCAAGCAGATTCCCAAGGAATTATACGAGGCGGCTGACATCGATGGGGCGTCCAGGGTGCGCAGCTTTTTCCGCATCACGCTCCCAATGCTTACTCCGGTGGTGTTCTTCAACGTTATCATGCAGCTCATTCAAGGATTTATGACGTTTACCCAGAGCTATGTTATTACCCAAGGCATGCCGATGGACAAAACCTTGTTCATCACAGTATATGTATACCGTAATTCGTTTACCTATTATAAAATGGGCTACGGCTGTGCCATTGCGTGGTTTTTGCTTATTTTTATGGCCATCATCACAGCGCTGCTGTTCAAAAGCTCGCGCAGTTGGGTCTTTTATCAAGCGGAAGGAGGAGATTGACGTATGGTGCGCAGCAAAACGAACCGTGTCATCACCAAAGCACTTTATCATGTGGTATGCCTGCTGTTGTGTGTTGTGATGCTGTATCCCTTGTTGTGGATGGTGTTCAGTTCCTTTAAGGAAACGAGTGCCGTATTTACAACGGCGGCCAATTTGTTCCCTGAACGCTGGACGGTGGACAACTATATTAACGGATGGAGAGGATTTTTGGGCACCAGTTTCGGAACGTTTTTTAAGAACAGCCTGTTCGTCACTGTTGTGGCAACGATAGGGGCCGTTTTTTCTTCTGTCATCATTGCCTTTGGCTTTGCGCGGCTGAAGTTCCGGGGATCAAAGTTATGGTTCGCCTGCATGATGCTAGCGATGATGCTGCCCTTCCAGGTACTGATGGTACCTCAATATCTTTTGTACAATAAACTTGGATGGGTGGGTACATATCTGCCGCTTATCGTACCGTTTTTTTTCGGACAAGGATTTTTTATTTTTTTGGATGTACAGTTCATCCAAGGGATACCCCGTGAACTGGACGAGGCGGCACGCATCGACGGCTGCAGTACCTGGGGCCTGTTCCTGCGCATCATTCTGCCACTCGTAGTGCCTGCCCTCGTGACGTCGGGCGTGTTCTCCTTTATCTGGCGGTGGGAGGATTTCCTTGCGCCTCTGCTGTATCTGAACCGCGTACCCAGCTATACGATGGCGATTGCGCTCAAAATGTTTTCCGACCCGACGGCGCAAAGCGATTGGGGCGCGATGTTTGCCATGTCTACACTTTCTCTGGTGCCGGCTTTCCTTATCTTCGCAATGTTCCAGAAATATCTGGTGGAAGGCATTGCGACGTCCGGTCTAAAGGGCTGAGAGGGGTGGATGAGATATGGAACCCATCCGTCCACAGGACCTTTTTACACTGCGTTTTCCTTCGTCGCCTCTGCTTTCGCCGGATGGAGAGCATTGCGCTTTCTTAGTAAACGCGGCCCTAGAACGGGAAGATCGGTATCAAAGCGACATTTGGCTCGCAGAGCCGGAGGGTGGCGCGCGGGCCCTGGTATCGGGCCGTTTCCCAAAGCTGCTTTTATGGCTGGACAGTGAAACGTTATTATTTACAGAGAACCGTGACTCACATACGGTATGCAGTGTGGTGTCGCTGCGGAACGGAGAGGTTCGGCCGACATATGAGTTCCCGCATGTTTGTACCGGTTTGTGGAAGCTTGGTCCGGACGCGCTTCTGGTGCAAGCCATACTGCCCGCGCCCAAAACAGAAGGAACCATTGTGCTGGAGGAGATACCGTTTTGGGCAAATGGCCGCGGTTTTACCAGCGGACAGCGTTCTGCCCTGTTTGTCTACTGTCCGGAAAAAAATGAATGGAGCTCTGTCGGCCCACAGGATGGCGAGATCGGCACTGTGAGCACAGCAGGTGTGCGCGCCTATTATTCAGTTCGCTATCACCTGAACAGAAAAATGAAATTTGCGGCGGTGCGCCGGTTCGATTTGCAAACCGGCGTGGATGAAGAGCTTGTTGCACCTGATGTCTATGATGTTTTCTGGGTGGGAGAGCTGGGGAACCGCGCTCTGCTGTATGCCACGGATATGCGGCGTTACGGCAATGTGGAAAACCCCTGTTTTTACAGTTTGGAAACAGAAGGGCCGATATGTTTGGCGGATTATGACGAAGGCCCAACCAACGATGTGACAAGCGATGCGCGCTATGGCTCCTGTGCGCAGTATGCCGCCGATGAAGACTGGCTGTACTATATTGTAACAAAGGACGGCTGCAGCCAGCTTGCACGCGTGGGCTCGGACGGACACCGAGAGCTGCTGACGCATGTGCAGGGCACAGTGGATGGAATTACAGCGGCAAAGGGACGTGTATGCGGCGTGGCCGCGCGCGGTACGCGCAGCGCAGAGGTGTATTCCTTTAGTGCAGGCGGAGAAAAGCGCCTTACCTGTCTGAACGAAAATTATTTTGCGACGCATGATGCCGCGCCGGTGGAAACATGGCGTTTTATGCGCGGCGGAACAGAGCTCGAGGCGTTTGCCCTGCTGCCGGAAGACTTTGATCCCGCCCGGCATTATCCGGCTGTGGTCCAGATACATGGAGGGCCAAAGCTTGCTTATGGGCCGGTGTTCCATCATGAAATGCAGGTGATGCGCGCGCAGGGATATTTTGTACTGTTCTGCAATCCGCGCGGGAGCGATGGGCGCGGCAACGCATTCATGGATGTGCGCGGGCGTTATGGCCAGGAAGATTATGAAGATATTATGGCTTTCCTGGATGATGCGCTGGCACGCTGGCCGCAGATCGACCGTGCGCGTGTGGGCGTATGCGGCGGCTCCTACGGCGGCTTTATGGTGAATTGGATCATAGGGCACACGGAACGGTTTGCCTGTGCGGTCAGCCAGAGAAGCATCTCCAACATGGTTTCCATGTTCTGTACCTCGGACATCGGATACCGCTTCATTGCAGATCAATGCGGCGCCACACCTTGGGACGACATGGATGCGCTTTGGGAACAGTCTCCGCTGGCCTATGCACACCGGGCAAAGACGCCTACCTTGTTCATTCATGGCGCGGAGGACTACCGGTGTGACCGTTCGGAAGCAATGCAGATGTTCACTGCACTGCGATATCATGGAGTGGAAAGCCGTCTTTGTCTCTTTGAGGGAGAAAATCACGAGTTGAGCCGCAGCGGGACGCCGTCTCAGCGGATCCGGCGGCTGAACGAGATACTGGCGTGGCTTGCGCATTATTTGAAGCCAGAGCCAGGAAAAAAACAAGGAGTAAATAAGATATGACAAAACCTTTGCGAGTGGCCGTGGCGGGCATGGGGACAATGGGCCGGTTATATGCAGGATGGATGCAGCAGGGCCGTGTGCCGGGCGCAGTGTTTTCAGCCGCATATGACCCGGCCTCCGACTGCGCGGCCCGCCTGCAGGAAGGGTTCCCGCAGGCGAAATTTTTCAGCCAAAGCAGCGAATTATTCCACAGCGGTCTCGCGGATGCGGTAATTATCGCGTCGCCACACCGGTTCCATCCGGAGCTTGGGGAACAAGCCCTGCGGGCAGGTCTGCACACAATGGTAGAAAAACCTGCGGGCATCGATGCAGCGTCGGTCCGCAGGATGAATGCAGCCGCGGCGGAACATCCGCAGCTTGCGTACGGTATAATGTTCAATCAGCGGACGAACCCACTTTATCGCCGCATCCGGGAATTGGTGCAAAGCGGGGAGATGGGACAACTGCGCCGTGTGACATGGCTTATTACGACCTGGTGGCGGCCGGATTCCTATTACACACATAGCCCGTGGCGCGCCACATGGACGCACGAGGGCGGCGGTGTGATCACAAGCCAGGCGCCTCATCAGTTGGATCTTTTGCAATGGATCTGCGGCATGCCGGAACGGGTGTGCTGCCACATGCACTTCGGATCGCATCGTGCGGTATCGGTGGAGGATGATGTTACCGCATATCTGGAATTTCCCAATGGCGCGACGGGCGTATTCGTAAGTTGCACGCATGACGTATTGGGTACCGACAGGCTGGAGCTGCTTTTAGACGGCGGGAAGATCATTGTGGAAGACAGCTGCCGTGCACGGATACGCCGGCTGCATCAGATGGAGCAGGAGCTGAGCGCTGGGATGGACGCGCAGCAAACCGCGCGGCTGGTGGAGGGCGGCGAGCTGCCGGATATCTGTACCGAGACCGTGCTGGAACACAATCCGGAATGGGCTGCCCAGCATTGTGAGATGCTGGCGGATTTCGTCAATGCCGCTCAAACGGGTACGCCCTGTACGGCTCCGGGCGCAGAGGGATTAAATGAGGTGCAGCTGGCGAACGCCATGTATGTTTCCGCATGGCAGGGACGTGCGGTTACGCTGCCTGTGGACGAAGCAGCTTTCAGTGACATGCTGGCAGAGCGGGCACGCAGTGAGGCCAAAAAAAATAATACGAGAAAGGAATGAGCGACATGGCAAAGCAGGAACGGATCCAGCAGGATATCGAGACCCTGCGTCGCATCACGGAGCCTTGCGCCTGTGGGACACAGCGCCCAAGCTATACGCCGGAATATCGCCTGGCAATAGAATATGTGAAAAAACGCATGAAAGAATTCGGGCTTGAGACTCGTGAGGACAATGCCGGAAATCTATATGGAGTGCTGGCTGGAACGCAGAAAGACGCCCCCAAGATCATATCTGGCTCGCACCTGGATTCGGTGAAATGCTCGGGCGCGTACGACGGCATTGCGGGGGTGCTGTGCGCGCTGGAAGCGGCGCGTATGATCGCTGAAAGCGGCGCGCCGCTGCGCCATCCGCTGGAAGTGATGGGTACCATTGGCGAGGAGGGTACCCGCTTCGGTCAGGCGCTCATTGGGAGCCAACTGGTGGAAGGGAGCTGGGGCGAACCGCAGCTGGATGAATTCCGGGGTTTGGAAGATGGTTTAACTCTGCGGGAGACAATGAAGGCTTACGGTCTGCCGGGCAGCACCACAGGTGTGTGCCGCAGAGATGAGCGGGTAAAAGCGTTCATTGAGCTGCATGATGAGCAGGGCCCGATTTTGGAGAATGCCGGAATTTCAATCGGTGTGGTGGAAAATATCGTCGCCATTTCCTGGATGCACATAACTGTGCATGGGCTGGCCAGCCATCCGGGGACGATTCCGATGAGCGTGCGTCGCGATGCATGTGTGGGTGCCTGCAAATTGATCTGCGCAGTAACGGATTACGCGCGGGAACACTACGACGGAGAAGCCACCGTGACGGCAGGAAAGCTGGAGGTGTTCCCGGGGAATACGAACTGCATCCCCTCCCGGTGCGATTTCACAATCGACATACGAACCTGCAACGGTGCATACAGGGACGATTTGGTGCGCTTTATCCGTGAAAAAAAGGCGGATGTGGAGCGGGCATGCCGCGTGACTATCGATGTGCGCGAAGGGATGCGTCAGGCGCCGACAGCGCTGGACGCGAAAGTGCAGCAGTGCATTGAAGACGCGTGCAAAAAGTTGGGTTATAGCTGGCGCAGGATGAACAGCGGCGCAGGGCATGATGCGATGGTTTTTGCGCGGATATGGCCCACGGCTATGGTGTTTGTGCAGTCGCACGACGGCCTCACGCACCATCCGGATGAATATGTCCCGCCGGAGGAGCTTGCAAAGGGAGCTGATGTGCTCTACGAGACGTTCCGGATGTTGGACGCCCAACGGGATGATTGATACGGAGGGAGGATGCTGAATGGACCAGCAGGAACAAGTGTCCCTGGAGCTGGAAGAAGTTGATATGTATGTCCTGTTCGCGCGGATGTTCGCGCACATTGCACGCAAGGTGGAACAGGCCTGCGGCGAAAAGGGGATAGAGGCGGTGCGCGCAGGTGTGCGCAGCTTTGGCGAAGAGCGAGGCCGCCATATAGCCGCCCGTGCCGCAGCGCAGGGGCACGCGGCGGACGCGCGGCATTATCTTTCCTGTTATGATATGGGGCGCAGCGGATATTTTCACAGCAGAGACGCTGTTTCTGAAAATCAGGTAGAGCAAGATTTTGATAAGTGCGTCTTCGCTGAGACATGGATGCGGGATGGATGTGAACGCTGGGGGATCCACTACTGTGACATAATAGATCCCGCGATCGCTCACGGCTATCACAAAGAGATGGAATGCATTCACGACAGACATTTTTTCAAGGACGGACGATGCCACTTTAAGTTTATATTAAACCAGAAGGAGGTTGAAAGTGATGATTGACATTACGCCGGCCGTGCAGTTGTTTACGCTGCGCGACTATATCCAAACGCCGGAAGGCTTTGCAGACAGTATCCGCCGTGTACGGGAGATGGGCTGTGATACCGTCCAGTTTTCGCGTCTGGGTGCGTCCATTCCGGCAGATTTTATCACAGATGTGATTCGTGAATATGATATGAAGGTATGCGTGACTCACTCGCCCATGCAGCGCATTTTTCATGACCTGCCCAAGCTCATCCAGGAACATCAGGCGTGGGGATGCCCCAGTGTTGGTTTGGGCAATTTGGAGAATTGCTACCTTGACGACGGGTATGAAGGATATTGCCGATTCATTCGCGATATTGCGCCTGTGGTAGAGGAGCTGAAGAAAAATGGAATGACCTTTTCCTATCATAGTCACACATTTGAATTTGTCCGCTATCGCGGAAAATGTATGTATGATCTGTTGATAGAAGAAACAGACCCGGAAGGCTTTCACTTTATCCAGGATTCCTTCTGGATGAAATACGGTGGATTGCCCCATGAAACGTACATGAAAAAAGTGGCTGGACGCATGGAAGTAATGCACGCAAAGGACTTTACCATGCTGCTGCTGCCCATGGGACATATCCTTGGAGAAACAGGCACCATTGGAGAAGGTAATATTGATTATCCACCGCTTCTGCGCGCTGCGGCACGCACGGGCGTGAAGGTGGTTGCAATTGAACAAGACCGTTGTCAGCGCGACCCGTTTGCTTGCCTGCAGGATGCATTTCGGGAGCTAAAGCGGCTCTTGGCAGAAACGGAGGAAGGAGGCGAAGGCGCATGATACGGATTGCGGCACAATTGAACACAGTCCGCGCATACTGTGGTACGCAGAAAGAATTTTTGGACACGCTTTCGCGCATCCGGGCGCTGGGCTTTGATGGTGTGGAACTGGAGAGCAGTCTTCTGAAAAATGCAGACAGGCAAACGGTCGCATGCCATTTGAAGGAACTCGGTCTGGAGGTATGTTCCATTCGGTCGCCTTTTGCTCGCACAGGCTATGGCCTAGAGGATATGATTGCAGAAGCAAAGGCTATGAATTGTGTCAATGTGGGAGTGGGAACCGTTACGGCCAGTTATTTCACAATGGGGCCGGCAGGCATGGAAAAATATTTGGAGCAGGCGAGTAAAGTCTGCGGAAAATTTTCCCAGGAGGGCGTGCGGCCGCTGTATAGCTTGCGCTTCCATGAATTTATGCGGCAAAGCGACGGTGTCTGGCCCTTCGACAAGCTGGCGGACCGTCCCGAAACATCGGACTATCTTTGGGAAACGGACGTGCTGAGTCTGACGCGGACTGCGGTGGAGCCGCCAAAGATCTTTTCCCGTCTGGCGGGCCGTATGCCGGTCTGTCGCCTGTCGGATCAGAAGATTCGCGAAAACGAGACATACTTTTTCTATGCCCGGCGCGAGGAATGCCCGCTGGGAGAAGGCTTGTTTGATCTGCCGTCTTGGACCAAGACGGCGTCACAAGCGGGTGCAGAATGGTTTACCGTGGGGCAGGAGCTTTGCGATAGAGACCCCTTTGTATGTCTGGCGGCAAGCTTGAAAAAGGCAAGAGAGCTGTGCTGTCCATAACGGCACAAAATAGGAGGGGACGGCGCGGATATACAAGCGCCGTCCTTTTTGAAGCAGCGAAAGGCGGAGAGAGAATGGGATGCAGTGTACAGACATGCCGTGCATATGAAGAGATCCTTGCGGAGGAGCTGGTCCCGGCAATGGGATGCACGGAACCGATTGCGATCGCGTATGCGGGCGCACTTGCACGGGAGACGTTGGGCGCACTCCCACAGCAATTGGAACTCACGGTCAGCCACAATATCATCAAGAATGCAAAAAGTGCTGTTGTGCCGAATACGGGTGGCCTTAAGGGACTGCGCGCAGCTATAGCGGCAGGTTCAGTGGCGGGCTGTGCGGACAAACGGCTGGAGGTGATCGCCCAGGTAGATGATGTGCAGCGCGCGGCGATTCGCACATTTTTAGAGCAATGTGCAGTCAACGTAACACCGGCCCAGGGAGACGAGGTGTTTGATATCCTCGTAGAAGCATCTGCTGGAGCAGACAGCGCCCGTGTACAAATCACAGGAGGGCACACAAATGTAGTGCTGCGCGAGAAAAACGGGAAAGTGCTGTACAGTGCATCCGCACAGGGTACAGCAGAAAAAAGTGCCGCTTACGCGCGGCTGAATGTGGAGGACATCTATGCTTATGCGACAGAAGCACCTTTGGATGCGACCTGGGAGCTTCTGGAACGTCAAATAGAATACAACAGTGCGATACGAGATGAAGGCTTGACAGGAAAATGGGGCGCGGGGATCGGTGCGACGCTGCGCGGAACAGATGAAAGCATAAAAACGCGCGCTGCGGCTGCCGCCGCCGCGGGCTCGGATGCAAGAATGAGTGGCTGTGAGCTCCCGGTTGTCATCAATTCAGGAAGCGGGAACCAGGGGCTTACGGCCAGCCTGCCCGTGATTGAGTACGCGCAGGAGCTGGGAATAGAACGGGAGACACTGCACCGTGCGCTGTTGCTTTCCAATTTGCTCACCATTCACTTGAAGACCGGTATTGGCTGCCTGTCCGCATACTGTGGAGCAGTAAGCGCGGGCTGCGCGGCCGGAGCCGCAGTAGCGTGGCTTCATGGCGGGGATCTTTCCGCAGTAGCGCACACATTGGTGAATTCCTTGGCGATTTTGTCTGGGATGGTGTGTGACGGAGCAAAACCCTCCTGCGCTGCGAAAATTGCCTGCGCGGTGGACTCCGGAATTCTGGGTTGGCAGATGTACAGGAACGGAAAGCAATTTTATGGAGGCGATGGCATCGTTACAAAAGGCGTAGAAAATACCATTGCCAACGTCAGCCGCATGGGGCGTGAAGGAATGCGTGAAACGGATCGCGAAATCATTCATATTATGCTGGAAAATAATTGAGTTTTGTTTCTTGGAGGAGTGTCAACAGGTCTCTTATCGCGCTATATTTCTATTGACAAGCCCCGCTTCTACATGCTTTATTTTAGAATTGGCCCCCAGGGTAGACCTTGGGGCCGCGGTAGTATAGGGTTTTGGTGGCGAATACATTTGAACACAGTTTTATGTTTTCCTCTTTTTAAGCAATGTAAGCAATAATATTATTTTGGGAAATTGCAGGAACAAGCTGGACACCTCCAGAAGGTAGAGAGAAGCTGTGCCCGGTAGGATAGGGGACGGGGTCAGGTTGCGGAGACGGAACCCGGAAATGCATCGAACAGCTCTTCAGGAGTGCTGTAATCCAACTTTTTACGCGAAATATCCGTCTGGCTCATCGGTGGCAGAAAGAATATCCTTAATGTTGCACTTTTCAAGGAAAGCACCTTTGGGAAAATATAGGTCTGGAACAGGATGTTGTGCCACTCATTTTACGGGTACCTCTATGAGGTGTGCGGGTGAAAAAAGAATACTTTTGTCCCCATTGTTCCAACTTAGCTAAGTCGGAAACTTGCTGTTATTGTCCACGGTAATAGCCTCAAAGGCATTGAAAAAGTTATCTTCAGGCGCGGCACGAACACCTACGTGACTCGGATGACGGCTTTGCAGATCCTATCTGGAATTATGGCAGGCAAGGTGGTTTGCCTATCTTTTCCAGAAAAGACGGCGGTCTCTTTACCGTCATTTTACCAACTGCGATATCACCCTCACTATGCCCTTCTTCAATACGGAAAGATTGGCTTCCCGGACGGTTGGAACTGCTTTTTCGCAGCGCTTCTTTGTTCTCTTTTTCATGCTGGCTCGTTGCCTTTTGCTTTAGGGCTTCGGGGAGTTTCGTAAGTTTAATAGAAAACTCCCCTTGTCTACCATTATTGTAGAGAGTGCGCATACAAATTTTTTTGTAGGGTTGTGGCACGTTGTCCTATTTGCTTCATAGACGGATTTGCCACACCGGGAAGAACACAGCCGAGCATCCTCCCTCATTTGCCCTTACAGATTGGCGAACCTCTATATAACTCATTCGTGATTGTTAATGGTGTACAGCCTCTCGCTTGTGCTTACTCGGATTCCTGACCTTTGCCTCCTAAGTGTTTTGATTGCCTATTGCTTTTCCATTTGCAGATGTTGAGCCTTTTTGCATTCTTCAAATTCTTGGTGCAATTTAGGCCGTCCATATTGTTTGCGCTCCTTTGGCGAATGTTGTCGTTTTAATTTCATTCTACTACTGGGCAATTACTGTAGATTTTTTAGTGCCCAAATTAATTTTACAATCAATCCTGGCTACTTTTCGGAAGATTTGGTAATAAAAAACATATCCATTATGCGGCATGAAGTAGTGCGGGCAGCTCAAAAGCGCCTCTGCAGGTATAAAGGTGCACAGTGCTTTGAAATGATCAGATAAGTTCAGAAAGAAAGCGGAAAATAATAGCAGTATATAAAAGAGCAAATTTCGCAAGTTTCTGGACAATTTTTTAAATTGCTAATGACAAGATGGCTTTGTATCATGAATATGTCGAATAAATTTGAATTGGAAGGCAGGGGTAGTATGAGACTGGGATGTAACGTGCGGGACGCCGGGCAGGCAGAAGTTGTAATTCAGCATAATATGGATTACATAGAAATGAATCTGTGCAGGCTGATGGAGATGCCGGAAGAAGATTTTGCTGCTTTTGCGGCGCGTATTGAAGACGCTCCGATAAAAATTGAAGTGTTCAATCTGTTACTTCCGTTGGACGGCAGTATACCAATCGTAGGAGAAAATGTAAGCGAGATACAGTATCGGAAGTATTTTTCACGTGCTTTTCCCCGCGCCGCAAAAATGGGAGCAAAGCTTATGGTGTTTGGAAGCGCTCGTGCTCGGGCAGTCCCGGAAGGATATCCGCAAGAGAAAGCAAGAGCGCAGTTGGTGACGTTTTTGCGGTGTCTGATGGAATATGCGGAACAATATGACATAACTGTAGTC
>DBFXIC010000163.1:0-8451 GCA_048455095.1 Anaeromassilibacillus sp. | reverse complement strand
GTACAGATGTGCACATCCAGGTTTTCCCTGCTGATAATCCGGCAGACTTCGCGCGTTTCCTCGTCCATCCCACGGTCGATACAGAGCACCTGCTTTTCTTGGGTGCTGTCCAGCCAGCGAAGGTGCTCCACCGCGTTTTTTACAGAGAGCTCCGCCTCATCGTCGTGTCCCTGGAACGATAGTACCCAAAAGATCTTTCCCTGGTTTTTGGTGCGCAGCAGCCGGAAAGAGAGAAGCCGGAACACTTCCGTCAGCCCGACGATTGCAAGCAAAACCAAAATCGTCTTAAAAAGAATTCCCCACATAAAAATCACCTCATCACAGTGTATGTGATAAGGTGATTTCCGCGCATCATTTTTTCTAAATTCGTAGAATCAGGCATCCAGTGCCGCTTTGAGCGCTTCCACGCGGTCCCTCTGCTCCCACGGCAGATTCAGATCCTCGCGGCCCATATGGCCGTAATTGGAAATCTGGCGGTAAATCGGACGGCAGAGGTCAAAATTCTTGATAATCGCAGCGGGACGCAGATCGAATACCTTGCGCACCGCATTTTCCAGTTGCTCGCTGGTATAGGCAGACGTGCCGAATGTATCCACTGCGATCGAAACCGGCCGTGCCACGCCGATGGCGTAGGCGAGCTGCACTTCGCACTTCTTTGCAAGGCCCGCCGCCACAATGTTCTTCGCCACGTGGCGCGCCGCATATGCACCGGAACGGTCGACCTTTGTCGGGTCCTTGCCGGAGAACGCGCCGCCGCCGTGACGGCCGTATCCGCCGTAGGAATCGACGATGATCTTACGGCCCGTCAGGCCCGTATCACCCGCAGGCCCGCCCACGACAAAGCGGCCGGTCGGATTGACATAGAACTTCGTACGCTCATCCAACCATTTGGCCGGGATCGCCGCCTTAATCACATGCTCTATAACGTCGGAACGAATCTGTTCCAGGGAAACGTCCGGGCTGTGCTGGGTAGAAAGCACCACCGTATCCACGCGCACCGGAACGCCGTCCTCATATTCCACCGTGATCTGCGTTTTCCCGTCTGGACGCAGATAGGAGAGCTCACGGCTCTTGCGAACTTCGCTCAATTTCTTGGAAACCTTGTGCGCCAGAGAAATGGCCAGTGGCATCAGCTCCGGCGTCTCGTCGCAGGCAAAGCCAAACATCATGCCCTGGTCGCCTGCACCCACGCTGTCCAGTTCGTCGGTCGCGCCGTTCTGCGCTTCAAACGACTTGTTGACACCCATTGCAATATCTGGCGATTGCATATCGATGGAGGTGATCACACCGCAGGTGTTGCCGTCAAATCCGTATTTGTTGTTGCTGTAGCCCACGTCGATCGCAACGTTGCGGGCGATGGAAGCGATGTCCACATAGCAGTCGGTGGAAATCTCGCCCATAATATGCAACATGCCAGTGGTCGCCGTGACCTCACAGGCAACGTGCGCGTTCGGGTCCTTTTCCAAAATTGCATCCAAGACCGCATCGGAAATCTGATCGCAGAGTTTGTCCGGATGCCCTTCCGTCACCGATTCAGAAGAAAAAAAGTATTTTGCCATGTTTTAAAATCCTCCTGTAAGAAATTTGCCATCTTGCCAATGTCCTGGGATGCATCCGCATCCCCTTTCAAGTTTTGGGGTAGAAAAAACCGCCCGGAAAAACCGAGCGGTTTATAAAACAACCTCATCTTTCGGTTTACCCGCAGGAATTAGCACCTTGCCGCAAAGCAGGTTGCCGGACATCACAGGGCCTGTTCCCTCCGTCGCTCTTGATAAGGACATATTCAGTTGGTAGAATGTATTATAGCATGGTTTGGATTCTCTGTAAAGAGACAAAATAAGAAAAATTCCTACAAAATGCGGTCAGGGCTGCCCTGCCAGTTCTTTGTTCCGGCGCATAAAAGGTTGAAGCGCTTTAAAAACGATTCCTGTGATCACACAGTTGGTCGAAGCCTTGATCAAGTTGAATGGGATGATCACCGGGATGATCATATCGATGACGGCCTGCACCGGTACACCCTGAAAATAGCTGGTCAGCACGAGGTTTAGCGGGATCATCAGTGTGGTCATCGCCAGCGTGCCCAGCACCATGCCCACAATGGTTTCACGGGACTTCTTATGCCAGTGAGAAAATTGCCCCACTAGGATCACCAGCGCGCCGGAAGCGACAAAATGCATGACCAGTCCGATCCACCCATCCCCCCCCAGTAGGAACGCCTGAATCAGGGAGACCACAAACAGAATGACCAGTCCCGGCACCGTGCCGAACAGCAGCGTACCGAGCAGGATTGGCACGTCGGCCATGTCGTATTTCATGAACGGCGCTGCGGGGATGATTGGGAACTGCGTCACTGTGACGAGGACGATCGCGATTGCCGCGAGCATTCCCATCTGTGCCATACGGACCACATTGTCTTTGGTGTTTGTTTTCATAGCAAACCTCTCCTTTTTGTGGGCTGTCTACGAAAAAAGCCCCGCGGCAATTTATGCCACGGGGCCCAACATACGCAATTACGCGCAATTCTTCTTCCATCCGGACTATACCGTCGGCTTTGGAATCTCACCAAAATCGGCTTTCGCTCGCGGGCTTGTCGGCTTTCGCCGCATTACCGCCGGTGGGGAATTACACCCCGCCCCGAAGACAGCTCTTAAATTTGTGAATATTATAACACTCTTCCGTATCCCTGTCAATCATTGGAGCGATATTTTTCAGGAATATTTTGTGAGACCATTTGTTGTATGTACGAAAGGCTGAATTGCGTGTCATATTCCCGCACGCCGTGCTGATTTGCCAGTGCCTCCGTATACTGCTCAAGTGGATAGATGGTGATGTCGCTGAAATTTTTGCCATAATGGGTCACAATGGGCTCAAAGTGGATTCCTGTCACCGTTGTTTGGTCGCCTGCAAACTCTTTTTCCACCGTGACGCTGAGCATCCCGCCCACCATGCACATAGCGCGGTCCTGCGCCGAAACATAATTTCCTAAGGCATAGACCACCGGACACTGCGCGCCGTCCGAAGTGCGGGTCAGTACGGTGAGTGGTTGAATCGTGTGCGCATGGTTGCCAAAAATGATGTCTGCACCCCAGTCCACCAGATTCTGCGCCAGTTCCGTCTGCTTTTTTGTCGGCTTATGAGTGTACTCTTCCCCCCAGTGCACGGAAACAACCACCACGTCCGCCAGCGACTTTGCTTTCTCCACCAGATGCTTAAGCAGATCGGTTTCGCTGGTCAGAAGCACGTGATACGGAGAGTTTTTGGGAAGAAAGAGGCCGTTTGTCATCTCTGTCACGCCAATGTGCGCGGTTTTGATCCCATTTTTCTCCACAATGCGGATATTCTCCAAGTCCTCATCGCTTCGATATGCGCCGACCACCGCGACATCTTTGGCATCCCAGTAATCCAGCGTAGCGCGCACCCCCTGCTCGCCCTGGTCCAGTATATGATTGTTCGCATGGTTGATGACATCAAACCCGATCTGTACCAGCTCGTCCCCCAGCTCTGGCGGAGAATTAAACCGGGGATACCCGGAGAGCGGCAATACCTTTCCCGCAATGGGCGTCTCCTGATTGATTACGGCGATGTCCGCCTTTTGTACATATGGGGCAACATGTTCATAAACTGGAGAAAAATCGTAGCTTGTCCCGCCGGTGCGGCGGTTTGCCTGCCGGTAGATCCCGTCGTGGATCAGGTTGTCCCCTACGCCGAGGATGGTGATCGAAGCGCTCTCCGGCGCCGGGACTTGGGAACGTTCCGGCGGCTTGTCCGGGACGGACGAAGGTTCCAACTCCGTCCCCTGCACAGCGGATGATGGTGCAGTAACCTCTGGGACACTTTGATCGGAGGACATCTGTGGGACTTGCTTCGTATTTTCAATTTGGCTGGCGGCCGGCATTAGAAGCAGTGCCGCTGCGCATAGTAAGATTGCTATTCCAGCGACGGATGTCCGCAACAATATGGTAGACCACCGCAAGTGCGGCATTCTGCTATTTTTTCGATATCTTTTCGCTTTTTTCATTTGAACTTCCTCTCACTTACAACGGGCGGCGGATACGAGCTCTTCTCCTTATTGAACAACGGCTTACCAAAGTGAACATCGGAGCAATTTCGTCGGCCTGCCCCATATCAATTCAGAACAAACCTTACTGTTATCTGACAGTATAGAGAGCCTTAAAAGGCGATAGTATATTGGTCCGTATCCCGACGCGTATTTGTATAGGCATCAATATTCCTTGGAACTTTAAAGCAAATCATTATTACAAAAATAGTATACAACAGAATTATGAACAAAGCCACCAAAATTTTCCGACAAGTTTTGACACACAAAAGCCGCTGCAGCAAAACTGCAGCGGCTTCATTTCACAAGGTTTTTATGCCGGATAAACCAGCTTGCGCTCATCCCATCCTTCGATCACAGGTAAGAATGCGCGCGCCTCTTTTTTGGCACCTACAAGGTCGTGCTCCAAATAGTTACCGCACTCCTTGGCTGTCGTTCCTGGAACCTCTCCCTGATAGTCCGCAATCTGCTGGAAAATGCTGCGAATCAAGCGCACCGCGTCGGCCTCCTCCATATCGCGGAGCAGAAAATAGCAGCCCGTCCGGCAGCCCATCGGTCCAAAGTAGATCACATGGTCCTTCCATTGGGAATTGCGTGCAAAGGTGGCGAAGAGATGCTCTAACGTGTGCAGAGCTGCATTCTCCAGAAAAGGCGGCGTGTTGGGGCGGCGCAGGCGGATGTCATACGTCTTGACGTCCCCATCGATGCGCGAAAGATAAATCCCCGGTACCAGCTTGTTGTGGTCGATACAAAAGCTTGCAATTTTATCCATTGTCCTTCCTCCTGAACCGTTCGATTATTTTAATCATTGACCATTGCAATTTAAGACCAAATTTTTACCTGCCGCAGAACGCCAAAAATGAATCACAGCAGGTATTTTCTTCTATTTGGGCCAATCCCAGGAAATCCTACCGGCATCTATTCGACATAGTCAAAATGGAAGATTTTCGGTCAGGTCCATCAGGCCGCTTCCCGAAAAGAACCCCTTCATCAATGCCTGCGCATCCAAAACAGATCGCTCATATACATCAAAAAAGCTCTCATGCTTCGCTTCCCCGCTCTCTGGCGGCCAGCGCCACTCACCCAAAAGCGTATTTGCATAGTCGAATATATCTCCCTCGGCTACGCTACGCATGTGGCAGGATACGGTGTGTTTTCCGCCATGTTTCTTTTCCCAGCGCTCCACAAGCAATTTTTTCAAGCTAGTACGGTCATTAAGCCAACCCGTCACCACATGTGCATCCCGTATGGCCTGTTCCACCATAGTGTGCGCATCGGACAGATGGAAGAGCTCATCCAACAGAAAGGTATAGAGTTCCGCAATTTCCTTCTGCACAGCCTCATTTTTAGGAATTGTCTTTCTTAAATTGAATTCAATTGGAAGCGCAGCAGCCTCATATCGAAGAAGAATCACATCTAAAGCAGATTCCACCTCGTGGTGGGCGATGGATCCATCTTGTTCAGGTTCTAATTCCAGCCACTTTTGCGCCTGTGCCTGCACAAATGGATGGCAAGTGCGGTCCGCAGCATAATGGCAAAGGAATCCCTCGATATAGCTCTGTAAAATATTTGAATGGCGCGCGTTTTGATACTCCCGCAGAGCGTTCAGCGTTCTTACTGGGGATTCCTGATGGAGCCGTTCCCCGATTCCGGAGAGACTTTTCCCTTTCTGCCAGGGAAGGGCACGATGGTAAAATAGGAAGTCCGGCCCCTGTGCGCCCCATAGAAACGCATCGCGGTCTATACCGTCGCGTTTGTAAAGCTCCAGCACACGCTGTGCATGATAGTAATGGGTGATTGCAGCGGGCATATGCTTCCCTTCTTTCCACCATTTGCTGTTTCAGACAAAAAATAAGAGACATCAAAAAGATGTCTCTTATTTTAACACAACCGTTCTGCTTTTTAAAGGACTTTGGATAAAAAGTCCTGCAGGCGTGGGTTCTTTGGATGGTCAAAAAATTCGTTCGGCCTGGCCTCTTCCAAAACTTGCCCTTCATCCATAAAGAGCACTCGGGTGGCTACCTCGCGGGCAAAATTCATCTCGTGCGTGACAACAACCATCGTCATGCCTTCCACAGCGAGCTCTTTCATCACCTGTAATACTTCGCCGACCATCTCTGGGTCCAAGGCGCTGGTAGGCTCGTCAAAGAGCATCACATCCGGTTCCATCGCCAGTGCGCGCACAATAGCAATACGCTGCTGCTGTCCGCCGGAAAGCTGAGAGGGATAAGCGTTGGCCTTGTCCTCCAAGCCGATGCGCTTCAAAAGTTGGATGGCCTTTGCATCTGCCTCTTCCTGTGTCTTGAGCTTGAGCGTCACAGGCGCCAGCGTAATATTCTTTTGTACAGTTAAATGCGGGAATAGGTTGAAATGTTGGAATACCATGCCCATCTTTCTGCGCAGTTGGTCCACGTTGCAGCCGGGCGCATTGATCTGGGTGCCTTCAAACCAAACCTCTCCGCCCGTCGGCATCTCCAGCAGATTCAGGCAGCGCAGGAACGTACTCTTGCCGGAGCCAGACGGCCCCACGACCACTACTTTCTCGCCCTTTTGAATCTCCTGATTGATCCCCTTGAGCACATGGAGGTCGCCCCGCTGTGTATGGAATGTCTTTTCCAGATTTTTAACGCTTATCACTCTGGTGCAGCCTCCTTTCAAGCTTGGATAGGCACATGGTCAGCAGGATGACCAGCACCAGATAGATCGCCGCCACAAGGAACAACGGCATAAACGCGTCGTATGTAATGCTGCGGATGATGTCGCCGCCCTTTGTCAGGTCCTGAATGCCGACGTAACCCGCGATGGACGTCTCCTTCAACAGGGCGATGAACTCGTTGAAGATCGCGGGCGCCACATTTTTAAACGCCTGCGGCAGCACGATTTTCATCATGGTTGTCCGGCTGTTCAGGCCCAGGGAGCGTCCCGCTTCAACTTGTCCGCGGTCCACGGACTGAATGCCGCTGCGGATGACCTCCGCCACATACGCGCCGGAATTGATACCGAACGCCAGCATGGCCACCAAAAGGGTCTCGCCGCTGGAAAAGATGAAATACACCATAATCATCAACTGCACCAACACAGGGGTGCCGCGGATGACTGTCAGATAAAGGCCGCAGATCTTGTTGAGGATCCGCAGCTTCTTGGGATTATTCTGGTGTGTGATGCGCACCAGCGCGATCAACGTGCCTAAGATTATGCCAATCAGCACGGCCACCAATGTAATGGAAATCGTGTTGGCAAAGCCCTGTACAATGTACATGTACCGGTCTTTCAAGATAAAGTCGTCATAAAACTGCTGCCCCAAATCTGAAAAAAAAGACAATGGGACCGATGTAAAAAGTGTCTGCATGCCAGCCTCCCCCATGAAACAGAAATACGCAGGAAAGCCGCTGCGCCCATCCGCTGGACCCAGCCGCTCCCCTGCTGCTTTTCATTTTATCATTTTATTCCGCGCTGATGTACTGGCTCACGATCTCGTCCAGTTCACCGCTGTCCTGCATTTCCTTGAGCACGTCGTTGACGGTCTTCTGCAGGTCGCTGCTGCCCTTTGGCATCGCAATCGCGTATTCCTCACTGGTGAGCGCCTCGTCCAGCTTCTTTACCTTATCGCTGTTCTTCTCCACCAGCTTCTTGGCCGGGAAGTCGTCGATGACGACCGCGTCGATGCGACCCGCAATCAGATCGGAAACTGCTTCCATGCCCTTGCTGTAACGCTTGACTTCCGCAACGGAAATATCGTTTTCGCCGCTCTCGTTGGTGCAGTACTTATCGCCGGTGGTGCCCAGCTGTACGCCGACCTTCTTGCCGTTCAAATCGGCGCGGGAAGCGATATCGCTATCATTCAGCACAATAATTGCCTGGGAAGCGTTGAAATATGATTCGGAGAAATCGACGTTCTTTCTGCGATCCTCGTCCGCCGTCATGCCCGCTGCGACGATGTCCGCTTTACCGGATTGCAATGCCGTAATCAGCGTATCAAACGCGATGTCGGTGACCTCCAGTTCGACGCCAATCTTCTCTGCGATCTTCTTGGAAATTTCAATGTCGATGCCGACAATCTCGTCACCGTCCTTGAACTCAAACGGTTCAAACTCCGCGTTTGTCGCCATGACCAGTTTTCCGGCTTTCGCAATGTCCGCCGTTGTCTTTGCCTTGCTGCCGCACGCTGCCATCGGGACCATCATTGCGGCTGCCAAAAGGAACGCCAAAATCTTCTTGCCTGTTTTCATGATTCTTACCCCCAAATTTTTTGTGAACCTTTCCATCATTCTATAGCATAAATATTCATATTTCAAGTATATTTATGCGACTTTTTTAAATTTATAAGACCTGTCAACTTAATGTGCGCAATCAGAAATGTTTTGTGGAAGTTGCAGCCCACAAGCCTCCAAAAG
>DBFXIC010000162.1:0-5537 GCA_048455095.1 Anaeromassilibacillus sp. | reverse complement strand
CCCGCATAGGGGCGTATCACAGGTGGCGCTGCATCTATCAGGCGTTCTCCTCCCAAAAGCGTATAATACTGAATCTTTTCCTGTGCATCTCCGGATTCATCCGGCTCATTGACTGCCAGTACAAGGGTTTTGTATCTGTTTTGCGCGTCGATAACGCAGCAATGTTTGTAATCCATGCTGTCATTCCTTTCTCATGTTTATATTCGCCTTAGTCAAATAAAGCGGATGTAATGGCTCCGGCCGAATACCCTTTGAGTTTTATAATCATTTTTGCTGTATATAATCTGTAAAAGAAAAACTTAACCAGACTAAGATGCAGTGAACATTGCGGAAATGCATATAATCGCTTCAGTAGTTACATTAATCGGTGTATGTAACGATGTTTCTCCATTTGGACGGATGAGAACAGTAGAGGGTATGGTGGCACTACCACTCACCGATCTCATTCCACATGGGATCCATGCTGCTATATTATCATCGGGACAATAACCCTCCGGAAGATATCCAAATATGTAATCTGTATCAGGTGTAAATGCGACACCACCTCTATTAGCAATGTCTCCCCGTAGTAATACCTCCCCAAATTGGTTTTTCGTGTATTTCAGTGTTCCAAAAAACTTGTTCTGGAATGGGAATAAATAAGAATTTGATGATACAGAAGAGGCCATCCTTGTCCATCGTATTGTGTATTCCGGTCCGCTCTCTCCAAAATATCGCCGTAAGTTTGCCGCTCCATCAGTATAAGCGAGTTCATATGTTCTAGTCCCCGTCCCATTTGCACAATGATTTTTGAATTCAACGCGCATTGCACCCGACGGCGTATCCACAGGCTGCCAATCGAGAGCCGTTGACTGTACCCAAGAGTATATACCTGGTTCCAGCGCCAAAATCTCTTGCACGGTTTGAGGTATGCCATCGCCTGTAATCATCTTGGTATATCTCTCCGCCTTACTTGACAATTGCGTCTCTGCAGCGGCAAAATTGCGGTTGAGCACCTCGTTTGCGTCCTGCATCCCCTTGGTGAAAGTCTCAAAGCCCATAAAGTCAATCCCTCCTATATCAGCCGGATATACAGGCTGTCCGTCTGGTTGTCCGGCCATGTGACCGTATATTCGCGGTCGTTCATTTTGTGCAGCGTTGGTTCTGTACCGAGCTGTGCAATGCTTTTTGTCGTCATCACGGTCAGCGACCGGCTGCTGTGATAAACCGCCCGCGCCGGATACTGCGCGGTGTTCGTGCCGCCTAAGGGGCCTTCGTCAAGCCCCGCCACGCCAAGCCCGTATTGCAGCGCGCCGAGCGTCACCTGCGGATACGTCCCAAGCCCGTGATCGATACGCACCAGCTCGCTTTCTGTCTCCAGCGCTGCGGACAGACGGTGCAGCGCATCGTCTGTTTTGTCGAACGCCGCTCCAAAATCGTCCACATTGTATTCGTCATCCTGCTCCGGAATCCGAAGCCCATACCATTTGCTTTCTCTCAAGCAAGCACCTCCTCACGCAGCGCGCGGTGTGTCGTCCCGCGCAGCATCCTGTGCAGCCGCGGCCGGAGCATCCTGTGCGTGTTGTACCGCAGCCCCAGGTCAATGACCATGTTCGCCGGGACAACACGTCCGAGCAGCGCCGCCGCCTCGTCCATCGCCCGCTTCTCCCACAGATGTACGCGTACAAACACGCGGTACTCCCTATAAATGATCTCCAGCGTGTACCCGCCCGGCCCGCAGACGCCGTCCAGCATCAGGCGCAGCGTCCGCTCGGTAAACGGGAGCTGTTCATTGAGCCGGGCCAATACCGCAACCCGCCGCACTTCCATGCTGTCTGTCCCGCGCGGCCGGATTCCAAGCATCCTCTCCCACCGTGCAAGCCCCTGTTCGTTTGCATACCGGACAAACAGCGCGTCCAGCACCGTTTTCCACGCGTCCCACAACCCAGCCACTGCGGGCTGTTCGCCCTCCATGACCGCCTGCATCTCGCGCGTTTGCTGTAGTACCGGCGGAAGATAATCGATCAGCTTCCTATCCAACCACATCACCCCGCACCGGTATCTCATCCACCCCAAGCGTTTTGTTTCCCTGTACGCCGTCAAGCGCCGTATCGCCCACATCGATCACGCCGTCCAATTCCAACAGGCGCGTTTCAATCTGCGACACGCGCACAACCAGCGCGTCCGAACCGGCCCACTGCTTTGCAAGCTCCTGGAAATACGCGTCAACCGCCTGCTCCGCATACGGCCTGACATCCTCGAACGCCCAGCCCTCCCGCAAGGTCAGGCTGGTTTTCACATCGATGCGCGCCGCCGTTACGCCGTCCACCGTCACTGTGTGCCCAATCGGCGCGACGCCGTACCCCTGCCCGGACGAACCCTTTGGGTCAAGCGCCTCCTGTACCGTATCGATCAGCGTCTGTTTGGGCGGCGCAAAGGTGCTGTCGATCACCACAACGCGCACGCTGCCGCCGCCGTTCCAAACGGGATACACCTTGCAGCCGCCCACACCGGCAATCGCGCCCACCTTATCCAGATAGTCCTGTACGTTTCCCCCGAACGCCTGCGACCGGAACGACGTAAGGTATCTCTCGCGCAGATGCTCCGTGTCCTCCTCATCCTCGCCGGGGATCAAAAGCTCCACAAGCTGCGCTTTCGTCAGGCCCGCGACGTATTCAATCGGTATCAGCCGCCCCGAAAGCGTGTTGCCGGCTTCGCCCGGCATCTCGCATTCCAGCCGCGCATCCGTCTCCGAGATGCTTTCCGTCAGGACATAGTTTAATCCCTCCAGAGAAAAGCGCGTGCCCACCGGCGGCGTCTTATTGAACTGTCCGCGCCACACCGCCGCTGTTGCCGGATACGGATGCATCCCGCGCTCGGCGCACCGCCGAATCAGAAAATCGCGCGACTGTGTGTCCGCGAACGCCTCGTCAAGCACGCTGTCCGCCGTGATATACAGATTTGTCAGCTCAACGGCCGCCGGCGCCAGGGCGCTGAACAAAATTGACGCCGTGCGCGTGTCCACCTCCGGCCGTCCTTCGACAGCCGCGGCCATCATGCGCCGCAGAATCGCTTCGTACGTCTGTTCCTCAAACATTCAAACCGTCACCTCCCTGTCCGCCTTTACATCGCCGAAGATCGTCGAAACCGTAAAGGTACAGCTCACCTGATTGCGTGAAACGGTAAACGAAAAGCCGTCGACCGCCGTAACCCGGTCGTCCCACATAAGCGCCTCCCGGATACGCCGCTTTAATTCCGACTGCACATAATCGGGCGGCCGGCCGATCAAATCGCCTGTTTCAATCCCGTAATCCCACCCGTAGATCAGGTATTGATACCGCTCGGTCGACAGGATCAGATAAATCGCCTGCATCATCGCGTCTTTTTCGTCCGCCGTCCCGGCAATCGTCCCCGCGCCGGTATTCAGCTTCCAGGTCCGGCTTGCCCGCCGCGTTTTTGTCCTCAAGTTTTCAAATCCGCCTGTTGCCGGCAGCATTCCCCATCACCTCACACGGTCCAGTATGTAATACTGCTGTCCGCCCTGCGCGCGCAGCAAAGCGACCTTTTCACCGGGCGCAAGCCCCATCAGCACAGTAAACTCTTTTTTGCCCTCATACGCGTGTCTGTGTCCCTCCGCTTCATCCGTCTCGTGCTGCACCTGCATCTCAACTGAAAAATTGCTCACGAGCGAGGAAAGCGCAAGCTGTGCAGAACCGAGCACAAGCTTTTCATCCACTTGCACCCGCAATGGCGCGGCGCTCAACACCGTACCGTAACACAGCGCGCTCGGTTTCCCGCATTCAACCGCCCCAATCGCCAGCCGGCGGATAGCTGCTGCAAGGTCTGTTTCGTTATACATTGATCACCCCTCCCCGCAGCGTCAAATCCATTGTATGGAACTGCGTGTCAAATTTGTGGCTGACCTTTTCAACCACCATGTAATTGCTCACAGCGATATCCCCGAGCGTCAGGCGCACAATTACGGACGAACCTCCGCGCACACGCACGTCGCCAAGAGCCCCCTTGACCGTCAGACTGCGGGCCGTGCGATTATAAAGCTGGAGCAGCGCCGCCGCTTTCGCCCCGGCGTTCTCATCCTTCTGAACCTTCTCGAAGTATTGCAGTACGCCCCACCGTTCAATATTTCCGGCGTCGCGCACGCCGGTGACTTCGCGCCGGCCGGCGTTCTGATTGTCATAGACCAGACTGATCTGATTGTATGTATCAGAATCAATGCTGGCCGTGTAATCGTAACTGGACGCTGTCTGCGCGTCGACGAGCAAGTCAAGCTTCATGTTTTCGATATCGCGCAGCGTCAGCTTGCCGCACTCATCGTAAAGGACAAACAGCCGCCCCGTGTTCTGGAGTGTCAGATCAAGCGCCGACAGGATGATATCGAACAGCGACCGGTTGTCCTCCACACGGTTGCCGATCACCCACCTTGTGTCCTCCAGCACCCCTTTTTGAAGCATATAATCGTCCGCGATCATCTCCACGACCTGCGTTGCCGTCAGATTCTCATAGTTATAAATATCCTTGTTTTTCAGGTAGCGCAGCTGATCATACGCCGTCATTTTGACCTGGCCGTCCTGATCATACTGCCGTGAGAACAGAAAACCGGAAAAGACCTCCGTCCCATCGATGGTCAGTTGTACGCGGTTGCCCTCCTCCACTTTAAGCGTGCTGTCGTCAATAGCTGTAAACGTGAGCTTTCCGGGCGCGCCGCGCCGTTCCAAATCGAGTGAAACCGCTCCTTCAACCGCCGGCTCATAGTAAAGGCCGCCGTTGCGGATCAGCAGCTTTGCATCCATAACGCCGCCCCCTTAAGCTGCGGGCAGCTTGAGGACCTGTCCCGGATATATCGTATATTTCGGGTTGCCCGTGCCTTCGTTGCCCTTATCTATAACGGATTGATTGAGACTGTACACCTCCAGATAACGGCTGCCGTCCCCAAGATACCGCTGCGCGATATTCCACAGGCAGTCGCCCGCCACAACCGTATGCGTCCCCGCTGCCGGCGGGCTGTCGCCCGGCCGGGGCGCGCCGCTGTCCGGCGGGGCCAGCAAATCGTCAGGCACCGGGATGGTCTTGGTCCCATACGGCCGGTATTCCTTCAGCTTTAAACTGGCTATCACGTCAAACGCCTCGTCCGCATCCTCCTTGAGCGTGTAATCCTCCAGCGAAACCCGCATATTTGTATCGAACAGCATCCGTCCGCCCGGCAATGTGCGCGTAATGATCAGACGAAACGGCTTTCTTCTCTCCTTGAGCGTCTCAAGCCGGTCGATGTACGGCGCCGCGTCATCGTCACGCGCAAACGGATAGGATATCTGCGGCAGCCGCATATCGAACGACAGCTCCATCAGTCCGGGGGTCTTGAGCACATTGATCTCGTCGCCGCTGATGAGGCTGTAGGTCTTGTTTTGGTTTCCAATCTGTGCTTGCAGCTTGCCGGGCGTCACCGGCAATTGTACGCCATCCAGATAAAATGTATACGGCATTTATGCGTACACTCCTTCCACACCCGTTGCCGCGCCATTGTTGATGGCCTCCACCAT
>DBFXIC010000161.1:0-3220 GCA_048455095.1 Anaeromassilibacillus sp. | reverse complement strand
TCGCAGACCTGATCGCAAACAGAAATCAGGAGCTTGAGGATTTCAAGCAGAAAAAACAGGAGGAGCGCACAGAGGCCTATGAGCGGCGTGACGCGGCGGTGATGGAGGTCACCTCGGACCCGGAAAAATACAGGGCATTTCTGGACCTGCACGCGCAGACCATGTACAATGCGGCCAATACCGCCACAGTATGGAAGCAGCGCCCCGGCGCAACGCAGCTTCTGCCGCGCAAAAAATGGGCGGAGCTTGGGCGGAAAATACGCGAGGATGAGACGCCCGTACAGGTGTTCATGCGGGATACGCGCAGCGGGTACATCAAGCTGGACTATGTGTACGACAAGGCGCAGACCGTAGGCGACCCGGTTCCCGTGCGTGGGATACTGCGGGACGGAACGCCGGATATGGAAAAAGCGCTGGGCGCGCTGCTGCAAAGCAGCCCCGTGGAGGTTGTCGCGACCCCGGAGATCTTCGGGGAGGCGGAATACCAGCCGGAGAAAAACCGCATCGCCATCCAGCCGGACCTTTCGGGCGCGGCATCGTTCCGCGCGCTGGCGCGCGAGATCGTCTATGCGCAGATCGGAACAGGGATGGAGGCGGGAGACTTTGACACGCGGCCCTATGAGCTGGACGCGCACAGCGTATGCTATGCGCTGTGCAGACGGTACGGCGTCCCGGTGGAGCAGCCGGACTTTTCCGGCGTCGTACAGCAGTACGGGGAGCTGGAAGCGCCCGAACGCCTGAATATGCTGCGGGAGACCTGCGACCTTTCCAAGGTGCTGAACCGCAGCATTGAACGCGCGCTGGACCTGCGCCAGCGCAGCAAGGCGAAGAACGCCGTGCTGACCCGGTGAAGCCGCAGCGGGGCCGCACGGCCCGGTACATCCTGTGGGCGCTGGGCTTCCCGCTGGCATTGTGGCTCGCCGCGGCGCTGGCCGATGCGTTTTCCGGCGGCGCATCCCTGTCCAGGGTGCTCGCCCGTTTCTCCGTCTGCACGAACGCTCCGTTTTCGGTCCGCTGGACAGAGAACACGGGGCGTTTTCTGCTTCTGGCGGGGCTGCTGTATCCGGCGGGAGCCGTGGCCGTGGAATCCGGGCGCGGCAACCGCCGTCCGGGCGAAGAATACGGCAGTGCCCGGTGGGGCGACCCGCGGGCCATCGGAAAAAAGTACCGGGACGGGCGGCACAGGGAGAAAAACATCCTGATGACACAGCATGTCGCGCTGGGCCTGGATGGGCGCATCACAAAACGCAATACCCACCAGCTCATCGTCGGCGGCTCCGGAGCGGGCAAGACGCGGTATTTTTGCCTGCCCAATGTGATGAACGCCTGTTGCTCATATATTATCACAGACTGCAAGGGCGAGATTTTGCGCGCCGTGGGCGGGCTGTTTGAAAAGCAGGGAATCCCGTTCACGGTGCTGGACCTTGTGAATATGCGCGGCCATTACAATCCCTTCGCCTATCTGCGCAGAGACAGCGACGCGCTGAGGCTCGTCACGAACCTTGTGGCCAACACGACGCCCAAGGGCGCGAAAAACTCGGACCCGTTTTGGGACCGCGCGGAGACGGCGCTCCTGCAGGCGCTCATTTTGTATCTGAAGCACAAAGCGCCTGTGTGCGAGCAGAATTTCACGATGGTCATGGAGATGATCAACGCGGCGGAGGTGCGGGAGGGCGACCCGAATTTCAAAAGCGCGCTGGACCTGCTGTTCGACGAGCTGGAAAGCGAAGAACCGCAGAGCATTGCGCTCAAGCAGTACAAGGTGTTCAAGCAGGCGCAGGACAAAACCGCCAAAAGCATCCTCATCGGCGCGGCGGTCCGGCTTGCGGCCTTCAACCTGCCGGAGCTGGCCCGCGTCACAGACAGCGACGAGATGTATATTGGGCGGCTGGGGGAGGAAAAGCGCGCGATTTTCTGCGTGATACCGGACAACGACACCAGCCTGAATTTTCTGGTGAGCATGCTGTATACGCAGGCGTTTCAGGAGCTTTACTACATTGCCGACCAGAAATACGGCGGGCCGCTGCCTGTGCATGTGCAGTGCATCCAGGACGAATGGGCGAATACGCCGCAGCCGGACAACTATCTGCAGATCCTGCGCACGGCGCGCAGCCGGAACATCGGGTGCAGCGTGGTGGTACAGGGGCTTTCCGCCATCAAGGCGATGTACAAGGAGAGCTGGGAGGAGGTCGTGGGCAACTGCGATTCGTTCCTGTTCCTGGGCGGCAACGATCAGGAAAGCTTGTCGTATATCAGCAAAATGACGGGCAAGGCGACCATTGATACCATAACACGCGGCGAGACAAAGGGGCGCGGCGGCTCGTCCAGCCGGAACTTCCAGAACACGGGCCGGGAGCTTGTGACGCCGGAGGAGCTGCGTATGGTGGACCGGGACGCGCTGCTGCTCATCCGCGGCGAATGCCCGGTGCTGGACCGGAAGTACGACTTGAACCGGCATCCGAATATCCGGTATACGGAAATGGGCGGCGCGCCGCCATACAAGGTGCCGGAGGATTACTGCGCATTGTCCGCCGGTATTCCGGCGGAGGATGTGCAGGAGGAATGGAAAAAGGGAACGCCGCTTGCGCCGGAGCTGCTTTCGGCGTTTGAGGTGCTTCACAGCAAAGAAGAACTGGAGGAAAAGAAAATTGAACGAAAAAAAGAACAAGCCTGACGCGGCAGCGCTGCGCGATGCAAAGCGTGGCCATAAGGCGCGCATCGGATATGCGCGTATTGTATTGGTGTGCCTGCTGGGCGCGCTGCTGGCGGTCCCGGCTTTTGCAGAGGGCGGCGCATCGGGGCCGCTGGACACCATCAACAACCTGTCCGACCTGGTGTTCCAATGCGTGCGCGCCGTGGGTGTTATCGTGGCGGGCTACGGCATCGTACAGATCGGCCTTGCGGTGCAGAGCCATGATTCCAGCCAGCGGGCCAACGGCTTTCTGGCGTTCTTCGGCGGCCTGCTCATCATGTTTGCAAAGGAGATTTTGGACTTTATTACGGTGTAGACAATATGTAGTGGAGGTTGACGGGATGTCGTTATAATAGTATTATATGTATATAATAATGCTATATAGGAGGCGACCAATATGAATATCAAGCCGTCAGCGTCCATTCGCAACAACTACAACGAAATTTCTGCACTGTGCAAATCCACAGGAGAGCCAGTCTATTTAACCAAAAACGGCGAAGGAGATCTTGTGGTGATGGATATCGAAGC
>DBFXIC010000160.1:0-15269 GCA_048455095.1 Anaeromassilibacillus sp. | reverse complement strand
AAGTTCACCCTTTGCGGTGGCAATGGCCTGGGGGTTCCACCTGTTCCCATTCCGAACACAGAAGTTAAGCCCCAGCACGCCGATGGTACTTGGCTGGAGACGGCCCGGGAGAGTAGGTCGCTGCCGCATTTCATATTCCTCAGTAGCTCAATGGCAGAGCATTCGGCTGTTAACCGAAGGGTTGTAGGTTCGAGTCCTACCTGGGGAGCCACCAAAGGACACCGATATTGATACAATGTCGGTGTCCTTTCTTGATTGCTTCTTTTGCATTTAAGAATTAAAAAGCATAGATATACTGCTTGTCGGTTTTCGAAAAACCATCTTCAATTAATCACTGCATTCTTTGGAAAAGGAATACTTGTTTTGCCCTTCTTTTATACGTGCAGATGTATCATTTTGACCATCCGAAGCCGGTCAGAGACGGTCATGCTGACCTTTGTAGAAAGCAAAAGGCCCTGTTGGGGGATAGCGCTGTAGTAGGATTCATCCGCTAAAACCTTTGTGGCTGCGTTAACCTTTTGGGCCAGATCTTCCGCCGAATCCACATGGAAAAACATCTGCGCATTCGCATGGCCCACCTGCCTCATATACTTCTTGCGCATCATGGACATACCGCTTTTACTCACGGCGTCAAAGACAACTTCTATCTCTCCAAATTGACGTAGCATTTGGAGCAGCCCTAGGATTTTGGCCGCCTCAAAATAGTGGAACAGTCCGCCGGCGGTGACCAGAATGGGAGCATCAGGCACATCCGTGCGGATTTGCCTGATCCAGTTTTCAGCGAAGGCATCCCCAGCGAGATAGATTTCCCGTTCCGGTTCTGGCAGCAGCTCCCGCCGGTATTTGACAACATTGGGCAGATCCACGGCATACCAGCGTGTCTTCCCATTATCGCTACGGTAATAGGCTGTTTCAAGCCCGCAGCCTAGCTGAACGATTGCCCCTTCGGGCCTGCGCTCCTGAAACGCATGAATGTAGCGGTCCATATTGGCAGAGCGGGCAGCTGAGGCCAGCAAGGTGTACTGACTCTGACGATCCTGCTTCAACAGGTCAGGCGGCAGCTTCTTTTTTAGTTCCAGCGCCTTTTGATCATATAAGATTTGCGGGAAATGCTCACTGGCATAGATTCTGCCCAGCATGGGGACAAACAGCGTATCTTCTATAATACCCAATTTTGCCATAACTATTCCTCCTGTTTTGCGGGATCGCTTCCTGCCGACGAGCAGATGGGAAAAGCCCGGCATCATCATGACAGCCCGCCGATGGGAATCGAAAGCTCCTTTCGCAATATCGATGTGTCAAATATCCCGACAGCTCATATCACGCAGCTTTTGGACAAAGGCTCCCATATTACGCCGGACAAAGGAAGCCCTTGGTAAGCGGATTAGCATGGACGGCGTGGGAAGATGCTCATCTGTCTGATTTCAGTTTCCACTGCGCACTCTCGTTTTGCAATGCCACCATCCGGCGATAAAGCCCGCCGGCGGCCATCAGCTGCGCAGGAGAACCCTGCTGGGCTACGCGTCCGTTCTCCAGCACCACGATGCGGTCTGCACCCGCCACCGTACGCATCCGATGGGCGATGACCAGCACGGTTTTGCCTGCCAGCAGGCGGGACAGCGCACCCTGCACCTTCGTCTCGTTTTCCACATCCAGGCTGGCGGTCGCCTCGTCCAGCAGCACGATGGGCGCGTCCTTGAGCAGCGCCCGGGCAATGGAGATACGCTGCCGTTCGCCGCCCGAGAGCTTGACGCCATTTTCACCGATGGGCGTATCGTACCCCTTTGGCAATCTGCGGATAAATTCGTCGCAGTTGGCGGCTTTGGCTGCGACGCGCACCTCTTCATCGGTTGCACCGCGCTTGCCCAAGCGAATGTTCTCCATCACGGTATCGTCAAACAGCACCACATCCTGAAAAACCATGGAGTAGTCGCGCAACAGCACTTCCGGATCCACAGTTGCGATATCCACGCCGCCTACGCGAATCGTGCCACCGGTGATGTCCCACAGCCTCGCCGCCAGTCGTGCGCAGGTGCTTTTTCCCGAACCGGAAGGACCCACCAGCGCGGTCACTTCTCCTTCTTTGGCCGTGAAGCTCACATCGTGCAGGACTTCTTTTTTATCATAGGCAAAGCTGACATGATCGAAGACGATGTCATGCCCCCGTGGTGTGAATGTCTCCGCACCTTCCGCGATGGGGGTATGGTAGATTTCCGTCATCCGATCGGCTGATACCTGCGACACAAATATTTCCGCGATGAGCGCCAGACTCTGATCAAAGGGAGCATAGACCCGCGTAATGACCATCAGGAACAGGAACAGCAGCATGAAGTCAATTTGACCGGACAGAATCAGGCTGGTCCCTACGAGGATGGTCGTCGCCACGCCCAGGCGCATGATCACGCTGGCGGCATTGACAAAGATGCCCGTGCCCAGTTCACCCCGGATCATGATCCGTTCGTGCGCGTCGATTTTGTGGTTGAGTTCCTCGAGATAACGCTCTTCCTGGTTGGCGGCACGTATCTCGCGCACGTTTTCCAGCGCCTCCTGGATGCCGTCGGATACGCGCACCGCAGCCTGTTTTGTCCGTTCCGCGCTACGGCTGGTGAGCTTGCGCGCGCCGAACAACAGGCCGAACGCCACCGGCACACCCCATAGACTGGCGAGCATCAGCCGCCAATCGTAGGCCAGCAGGCAAACCGCGATGACCGCCGTGGAGATATAGGCGCCATACAGATAGCCCAGCACATGCGACCAGACATGTTCCATGCGGTTCACGTCGCCCATCAGCGTCTCCGTCAGGTCGGCCAGATCGCGCTTGCCAAAGTACCCCAGCGGCAGCTTGCGCAGCCGCTCTGCCAGGTTTAGACGGGTGGTTTTAACTTCGTTGTATACCAGGCCATAGGTGGCCTTATATTGTTGCAGGTGCGTTGCGACGGACAGCACGACAAAGGCCACCACCAGAGCGATCATAAACGCCAGATTTGGCAGCGGCTGTCCGGTCGTGAGCGTACCCATAAAGCCGGACATCATCAGATAAAGGATGCTCATGCCGCCCATAACCGTCAGATTGACGATGACCGTCCAAAATGTCCCCTTTTTAACATTGCGCACCCCCTGCTCGGTCAGGGCGTATTTGCGCTGAAACTTCTCTCCGAACATTTACTTTGCCTCCTCTTTGCGCGTGATCTTCCATTGCGCGGCCTGATTGTAATCCGCCCACATGCGGGCATAGGCGCCCTTTGCGGCGAGCAGCTGCGCATGAGAGCCCTGCTCGACAATGCGTCCCGCATTGAGCACGATGATTTTGTCCGCGCCAACGACGGTTGACAGACGGTGGGCAATCATGATCACGGTGCGGCTTCTGGTCAGCTCGGCGAAGGCCTTCTGGATCAGCGCTTCATTTTCAGGATCGGCAAAGGCGGTGGCCTCATCCAGCACCACGATCGGCGCATCTTTCAGGATTGCCCGTGCCAGCGCGATGCGCTGCGTCTCGCCGCCGGATAGATAGGTACCTTCGGTTCCGATCTTGGTATCTAGCCCTGCGGGAAGCTTTTCGAGAATGTCCTTGCACTGCGCGGCCATCAGCGCCGCATGCACTTGTTCCCGAGTGGCGCTGGGGCGGGCGACGCGCACGTTTTCCAGTATCGAGGTCTTAAATAGACGGCTGTTCTGGAAAACGAACGCTACTTGCTCCATGAGCACATGAGGGTCCATTTGGCGCACGTCTACGCCGCCGACTTCCACCACGCCGGAATCGACGTCCCAGAACCGTGGGATCAGGCTGGCAACCGTGGTCTTGCCTCCGCCGGAGGGTCCGACCAGCGCGACCACCTGACCCGGCTCCGCGCAGAATGAGATGTGGGAAAGCGCGGGGGCCTGCGTGCCGTCATAGGTAAAACTTACATCCTTGAATGCTACTTTGCCGCCTTTGGGCCTTTGTGGACGCTGGGGCGTGATCAGCGTCGGCGCGCGCATCACCTGATCGATGCGCCCAAGCGCCGTACTGGCCAGCATCATGCCGGACGCGGCAAACATGATCTTGGCCAGCGCCGTGGAGATGATCGCGGAAAACACCGCATAAAAGGCAAAGTTGGTTATAAAACCCGCAAAGCCGCCTCCGGCCAGCGCCGCGGGCGCAAGAAACAGAGCCACCGGAACCATGAATACGAACGCACCTTCGGTGAACGTCAGGTTGATGGATTGCGGCACCCGGCATACGCCGGACTGGTAGTACTCCGCCTTTGCGCTGTATTCCTCGATGGCCTGTTTGAATGCCTTGAACGAATCGACCGTCTGCTGAAATACTTTGACCACCGGAATGCCGCGTACATACTCGGTGCCCGCCTTGCTCATGCGGTCCTGCGCCGCCTGGTATTCCGCCATGATCCCGGCGTTTTTGCCGCCCATCATGGAAAACATCGCGAGTATGGAGATCACAGCCGCCAGAAGGCATGCGGCCCCCATCCGCCAGTCAAATACGAACATCAATACGATCATGCTCAAAAACAAAGTGATCGTTCCCACGATGTCCGCCAGATTGTGTGCCAGCAGCGTCTCTGTTTCAGCCGCCGCCGCATCAAGGCGATTGCGGATCAAACCCGACGCATTTGAATCAAAGAAGCCCAGCGGCGCTTTCAGCACATGGGCGACGCCCCGCTTGCGGATGTTGGACGCCGTGCGAAACGCCGCCAGATGCGTGCACATCAATCCCGCAAAATACAGCAGGATGCCGCCCACCGCAAAGCCAAAGGCCATCCAGCCATAACGCGCGATGCTTTGCGCCTGCGTCCAATTCGGGGCTACGGCTATCAGATCGCGCGCCACCAGCCATATGCAGATGTAGGGCGCCATGCTCATGAGCATGGATGCCGCAGATAGCGTCAGGCCGAGAAACGTAAGCTTCTTATGGCTGCCCGCATAGTCCAACAGGACGGAAAGGGCGTTTGGTTTTTTCTGTTTCATTATGGACCCTCCTTTTGAAGTTAGAATCTGCTAACTCGTGGGGCAAAAAACCGGGGGAAATTCCCCCGATATTGCTTTCCATTCATGAGTCCCGAGGCACTTCACGGAGCATTATGGCTCCAGCCACTTCATCCAGCCCGCCGTGTAAAACTCACGCAGCTGATCCACATAGCGCAACGCGGTATCCCGGGGCATGTCGTGGATCACCACCTCAAAGATGCCGCCAAACATACCGCTGGCAACAATGTGGCAAAGGTTGCGGTCCAGCTCCAAAACCTGATGGCCAAGATACCGCAACACCTCCATATAGCGCAGGGTGGCATCCACCTCCACATCGACCATATTGTGGACAAAGTGCTCATAGCTCGTTCCCTCGGCCTTGGTAAGCAGCAGCTTGACCGGCTCTCGATGATCGCAGATGTATTCCACCATCCACCGAATGCATGACGAAGATTCCAATCCCATGCGCTCGGGCTGCTCGGGTTCAGGCAACTCTGCAAAGGTTGTCTGCGCCTGCATAAAGCGGCCCATCAGCGCCGCGGCGTGAGGTTCCACAATGGAGGCAAACAGGGCTTCCTTGCTGGAAAAATACCCGTAAAACGCCCCGGTTGTCACACCGGCGTTCTTGACGATCTGGCGCAAGGAAGCACCCAGAAACCCCTTGTTCAGGAACTCCTCCAAGGCTGCCCGCTGTATGCTTTCCAATGTAACGCTCGACTTTTCTTCCATGGATTCCTCCATATAACACTGCTATGTAACGCTGTTATTATATATCCCACCAAGCAGGCTGTCAATAGCGCAAAGAAAAAACGGCTGACTCTTCAGACATGAATTGTCCTAAGAAGGTTGACAAAAGTAGAAGAAGCAAGCATACTAACGCTTGATTAGAAAAAACTAACCATGGATTTGACCATCAACGCAAAGGGAGTGACCGGAATGCAGAGCGTTCAAGACAACGCCGACTACACTGCATGGACGCAACCGGTGTTTCCGGGGATCATGCTGATTCATTTGAGCGCGCATAGCAAAGCGGCTCGCCTTGCGGAAGCTTCGCCTATATCAGCGGATGTGTTGGAGATTTTTCATTGCAGAGAGGGCCGGATGGAATTGAATATAGGCGGCGAGTATTGCTATGTGGCTCCCGGGGATCTGCTGATTGCTCGGGCGGGAAAGATTTCCTCGGAGGTTTCCTTTCCCTTGCGGCATTATCACGGCTTGATTGTGCGTGTTGATGTCCAACGAACGCCCCATTGCCTTTCTTGCATTTTGCAGGATGTCAATGTGCAACCTCAGCTTATTGCCGAACGTTTTTTAAGCAGACAGGAATGCTTTATCGCTCGTTCAAATCCCTCGTTTGAGCATATCTTTTCGGAAATGTATGCCATTCCGGATGCAATAAAAGAAGGCTTTGCAAAAATTAAAGTTCTGGAACTGATGCTGTTTCTCAGCGTATTTGACACGCAGGAAACGGAATGGAACCGTCGCGGTTTGCCTCCGGCGCAGGTGCACCTGGCCAAATCCGTCGCCGCATATCAGATGGAACATATGGAACAACGGCATACATTGGATCAGGTTGCAAAAATATTTGGCGTTTCCAGCACATGCATCAAGAATTCCTTCAGGGCGGTTTACGGCGTTTCCTTCTACGCCTTCATGAAAGCCAGAAAAATGGAATCCGCTGCATATATGTTGGAACATACGGACCAGCCCGTTGCCAAAATTGCCGGCGACCACGGTTATGATAACAGCAGCAAATTTGCCAGTGCGTTTCGCTCGGTGAAAGGCGTATCCCCTGGAGTATACCGTCAACAGAATCAAAAAACCTATACGGTGTGAAAAACGAAAGATCGCGCTTGTGCTGTTTTTTCTCGTTTCAGCAATAAAATACTTGCCTGTTTGGAATAGAAATCTGCCTTTTGGAGCTGCTTGGGACCCGTCTTTCTGATATACTCCAACTTGCTTTCAAGGTCATATCCCATTCTATACAAGGGTTAGTTACTTATAACCGTGCGGTTCGGAGGTCCAGCATGTCCGGGGAAGTGATGGTCAGGCATTGTTCGCCAACATTGGCCGGGTTGAAAACCGGGAGCATGTTCTCATACTCTTTTGCAAATGGCAACGATTTGCGTGATTCTGTCAGACACTGGAATCGTGTGTTTTTTGGAAAAGGTTTGCGGGTATTGCCGCTGTGTTATCGCAACGGTCGTGCTTTGATTTATGTTTTCAGACCCAAAAAGCTGGATCGGGATTTGCGAGACAGCATTGCTTGTGATCTGCTGCATCGCTGCGGCTACTGCGATAAGGACCCTCAGAAATGCATTCTTCATCTTATGAAACGTTTGAATGAAGACGGCGCTTTTCCTCACGAAGTTGGTCTTTTTCTCGGTTACCCTCCGATTGATGTGCAGGGGTTTATCGAAAACAAGGCAAAAAACGCAAAACGTGCGGGGTATTGGAAGGTTTACGGCGATGAGCAGGCCGCGCTCAAGCGGTTTGAACTCTATGACAGGTGTACGCGAATCTACTGCCAACTCTGGGCAGAGGGAAGGAATATTGAGCGGCTCACAGTAGCCGGTTAATAGAACAAAAACAGGAAAGGTTGGTTGGAATATGAGCAAAATTGCGGTTGTGTACTGGAGCGGAACCGGCAATACGGAATCCATGGCAAGCGCTGTGGCCGAAGGCGCGGAGAAAGCCGGAGCGGAAGCGACCCTGCTTGCCGCCTCTGAATTCGGCGCTTCCATGATGGACGAATACGATGCCATTGCCTTTGGCTGTCCTTCCATGGGCGCTGAACAGTTGGAGGAAAGCGAGTTTGAACCGATGTTCACAGGCTGTGAAAGCAAACTGCACGGAAAGCGCATTGCCTTGTTTGGCTCCTATGGTTGGGGAGACGGAGAATGGATGCGCAACTGGGAAAACACCTGCCGTGCGGACGGAGCTATTCTCATTCACGACAGCGTTATTTGCCAGGAAGCTCCGGACGATGATGTGGTCAATGCCTGCCAGGAGCTTGGCGCTTCATTGGTTTGACTGCGGTTTCTTCCGCCAGGGTTTACAGGTCTTTGAGCTCCCTGGGCATGAAAGCCTTGCCTCGAGGCATAAGGTTCCCATGATTACGGCTCAAGCCGGTCGTATTGCCGCTGGTATCTGCATTTAGCATCTGCGGGATGCAAGAAACATCAAAAGAGCAGCATTCAACCTGCATGCCCGTTGAATACCCAGCCACGCAATCGTTGCTTATATCACTTTATGCGTGCAGACATATAGGGCCCCGATATCGTGTCGGGGTTCCTTTTTTGCTACCCCTCCCCAAATACAGGAGCGAATGAAAAAAGAATTGAATTGTTATACATGTTATGATACAATCGTTATATTAAAGAGGCTTGGGAGATGGACGCAAATGACAAAACAGGATGCGTTTTGGCAAGCAAGGGATTCGTCTGCCTGTTTTGGAATAAATACGACAACTACAATGCCGGAAGGCGCGCCGTGTTCGGAGGAAAAGGCTGCGCCTTTTTTGTTGCGCGCGAAAACATCCATCAGGGGGCGAAAAGGGGGTTGGAAAGGCGATGAGAAAAACAGCCCTGGCTCTTCTTCTTTGCCTGGCGGCGCTGCTGCTGACGATGGGGGCGCTGGCGCAGGAAGCGGAGCATGTCTATCGGGTGGCTTCATCAGAGGAATGGAACAACGCGATCAAACAGATTGAGGAGCAATCGGAAACAGACGCTACCGTGATTCTGACAGCCGATATAGGAATATTCAACAATCAGTACAGATACACCATTGGCGTTGCGGGAAAGCACATCACCGTAAAAAGCGAGGGCGAAGGCGCGCCCTATTCCATCGGAGGCAAATCCATGGCGACGGTGGAACTGAGCGGCGATATGACCTTTGATAATGTTTGGCTCTCTTTGGGACAGACCGCCGGACGAGGCGGTCGCGGCACGATCAGCGGCTTTTATGCCAACGGCTATACCGCGGAATTTACTGAAAAATTTGAACAGGTTATCACCAATCTCTATGGGGGGTCAAACGGGAAAATGACGGCGGTTGCAAACACCCATCTCATCATTAACGGGGATATCATCTGTGATGCAAATTCACAGAACTATCGCGTTTTTGGCGGCGGCAAGAATACCAGCTCCGGTACGACCAACGGAAAAGTAACAGGGGACGTCCTCATCGAGCTAGGGCCGCATTGCCGGGTCCCATGGGTCTATGGCGGCGGCTTCAACAGCAGCGTGGGCGGCGATGTGACCATCATCCTCAAGGGGGATATCAATGATCCGGATCATCAGGTCGGCAACATCACTGGTGGCGGTCTGGGGTCGGCGATAAGTCCGACGGGAGGCAGCGCAGTCATTGCCAGCACCGGCAAGGACAGCGGTACGGTGACGGGGGATATTGATCTTTATCTGTACAGCGGCAGGTTTGCTTCCATCAGCGGCGGCGGTGGTCAGAATGGCACCGATATGAGGAGTTCAGAGATACAGGCAAAAAACACGAGCAATGCTTATTATGGCAAAACACTGTACTATGCTTCCGTCGGTGGCAATGTGAATGTGGTGATCGGCATGGAAGGCGCGGCCGATCAAACGGCCGTCCATACCAGCCAGTACACCAGCACGTTCGGATCATCCTGTTCCGTCATTCAGGGCGAGGTGAACGTCACCATCAATGATGGCGCCTATTTTCCTGGCGACCTGACCGGCATGGGACGGAACGACGTAGTCGAGGGCAGTGTAAACATTACCGTGAATGGCGGCTATATTGAGGACACGCTGCACGGCCTGGGGGAAATGAATTACGAAAGCACGACGCCGTCCCCGACGCAGACCATAGGTAAGAGCAGCGATCCAAAGGAAGGCTCCTATTATCCCAAGACTACCGTCAACATCACCGTCAAGGGTGGAGAGATCGGAGCGGTTGCGTGGTCAGGCATTCCGCTAATGGCATATGGTACGAAATACTATGATCAGCCGACCCTCTACGGCAATGTGATGATCAGCATCGAGGGCGGCAGCGTCGGACAGGTATATATGGGCAATCCGACAAAAGCCGATCCGCATGGGTTTCAAAACTTGCAGAAGCTTCCGAGGGTTTATGGTACCAAGGGCATCGAACTGCATGTCACCGGCGGCAGCTTTACAGGCAATCCTTCGGTCTATGCACACGAGCTGACAACCTGCTACAACGGCCAGCGCATCTATTTTGAGAATGACGTGCCGGTTTTTCTCTATCAGATCAACAGCGCAAATACGGCCAAGAACGGCGACCAGGCGGATATCATCGTCAATAACACCGCCCCTGCTTCAATCTGATACTATCAGAATTCGAGTGGCAGCCAATACCCGCCTCTGAAGGACTGCGGCGATGTCGAGATCATCAGCGGCACCCTCGCGCTGGCTGGGGAAAACACCATCAAGGGAAATTTCACCATTCACGAGGGCGGTACGCTGGCGCTGCCGGCGGCGGATGGCGGAGTTTCCGAAAACGGCGTCCTGAACGTGGCGGGGACAGTAGCGTATTCAGGCAACAACGCCGGCTGGCTCTATACCGTGAAGCCGGAAGAGAAACGTTGGAGCAGCGGCGGTTACCGCATCACGGCCAGCAATACCGGCCTGATTCCGGAGGTGGGACAGGTCTATGTGCGGTCAAACGCCACCAATGAGCAGGCGGCCGGCGAGGGCATAAGCGAGGTCGATTCCACGCTGCTGGACCTTCTCAACAACCCCAGCGATGGACGGTATGTGGAGTATACCACGCAAGCCGCGAGCACCGCCGGTTACCGGCATGCCTGGCGGATTGCGGTTGCCGAGGAGGTGCTGATCCAGCCCGGCAACGTCACCATCTACATGGGCGGCAGCGGCTATGAGGGCACGATCACGACCGGCGGCAGCGCGGAGGACAGCGGCTTCCCTGAACCGGGATTTTTGGTTACGCTGCCGGAAACGCTGGAGGAAAAGCTGAAAGCGGATGGAAAGGACGTAACGGCGCTAACGCTTCAGTACAAGGAGGACGGACAGACCGTTTCCGTGGAGTGGGGCTTTGAGAAATACGGAGCGGGCGACCACAATGTCTATCGTATCAAGCCGGTGGGGACGACGCCTCTCACCAAGGTGAGAATGACCTTTACCACCAGCGACGGTACGACGGTGGACAGCGATGAATTCGCGTTTGACAAATACATTTATCAAGAGCTTGAGATGAAGGTCTACGGCAGCGGAATTGAGGAAGGCAAGGTCAAAGCGATCTATGATGGTCGGGCATATGATATAGCCACCGATACCGCTACGCTGACGGTGCGCGGCGCTTCCGACGCCCCGGACGAGGAGCAGTACGGCGTTGTCGTTGTGCAGAATGACGCCGTAACGCTGGACGCTGTGGACAACGCGCTGGAGAAGATCGGCAAGAGCAAGTCGGGCGCGATTGTCCGCACCGACACGGTGTATACCATCAATGGCTCCAACGTGCAGACGGGGAAGGATGCAGAAATCGCCCTGCTGTTTGACAACATTCTCGAAACGGATGGCAGTTCGAACACCAATACGGGTCTGCTGATTGACAAGGCGAAGGAGGTCCTGAACTGGGCGGGTGAGGAAAACGTCCAGTACGAGGCCCGGTATCTGGATCTGGTGGAGCGCGACAATGGAAACGCCTGGGTGGCGGCAAGCACGCCCATCACCGTCTGCTGGCCTCTGCCGGAAGGTACGACGAAGGATACCCCGTTTGAATTGCTCCACTTCCAGGGCCTTCATCGGGAGATGGGTACCAACATGATCGAAGAAAAGATTGATACATGTACCGTTGAGAAGGTGCCCATCACCGTGACCGATACGCATGTGCTGTTCACGGTTCAGCCGTATCAAAACGAGGGTGGAATCGTGAGCGGAGGCTTCTCTCCCTTTGTCCTGGCTGCGCCGGGCAATCAGGCAAAGACCGGTAGCCTGACCGTGAGCAAGGCCGTGACGGGCAGCGGCGGAGAGAGGAACCGCGAGTGGCACTTCACCGTGACGTTGAGCGATACCGGCGTCGGCGGGACCTACGGCGGCATGACGTTTGCCAACGGCGTTGCAACCTTCGCGCTCAAGGACGGCGGAAGCGCGACGGCCACGGGGCTTCCCGCGAACGCGTTCTATGCGGTATCCGAGACCGAGGCAAATGCCGACGGCTACGTCACGACCAGCACCGGCGCGACGGGCACCATCCCCGTCGACGCCACGGCTATGGCGGCGTTCACCAACTATCTGCCCGAAACGTACCCTGGCGGCGAAAGCGCCCCGAACGTTCCGCTAACAGGCGATTCCAGCAGGATCGGACTCTGGGCGCTGCTGTACGCAGTCTCGCTGATGGGGCTGATCGTTATCTCCAAGCGCTGCTTCCGCGGAAAGCAGTCCCGGAGATAAGAAGCGTACCTCCGCGCCGGCAGTCGGGCCGGCGCGGAGGCGCTGCGTCAGAGGCCTGCCGCCAAACGCATTGACAAAACGCCCTGATATGCTACAATGAAGCAGGGTGCGGGTGCTTGCCTGCATTGACCCGGAAGGAAGGGAATGAAGATGCGAAACGGCGAAATCGCGGTGGATATTGCGACCGAACCGCTGCTTTGGAAGGACAAAAAACGGATTTTTGGGATGGCGATCTCCTTTACGCGCTACGAGTTGACCGAAAGCCGCCTGCTGGTAAAGACCGGGCTGTTCAACATCCGTGAGGAGGAGCTCAGGTTGTTCCGCGTGCGCGATCTCTCTACGCAGGAATCCCTGCTGGACCGGCTGTTTGGCGTAGGCTCCATCGTGCTGCATACGTCGGACGCAACATCGCCCACGCTGAAGATTCAGCATGTCAAAAACAGCATGAGGGTCAAGGAACTGCTTTCGGCGCAGGTGGAGGAGGCGCGGATGAAGAATCGTGTGCGTTCCATGGAGGTAAACGACAACGCCTGCGAGGATGAGCTGTGCGACGACGGGCATGAATGACCGGAGGCGCTAGAAGGAACGCGGGGACTGGACTCCTTCTTGAATATGGGAGCAGCGGGCTTGGACTGCTGCTTTTTTATTACTATCCAACAGAGAAATGTCATTCGCTTGACATTTTGGGTGCGCTTGGATATACTAAGCCTCAAACAGCGCAATTCCAATTTGAATAGGAAAGGCAGGATGGGCTTTTATGAGAGAAGATACCTGTTTCCAGCAAGCCGCGGCGTTTCAGCTGATCCCGTCAGAGGATGGCGTGTTTTTTGAAACGGATGGACGGACACGCTTTTGCCTTTGCGCGCCGAAGGCCTCCAGCCTGACGGTGAGCCTGCCCGGCGGGCCGAGCTGGCCGCTGGAAAAGGGGGAGGATGGGCGCTGGCGCGCTACGTTGGAGATAGAGGGCGGGTTCCGCTATGTGGACATCGTCATGGATGGAGAAACCGTGCTTCTGCCCCAGCTGCCCATTGGTTTTGGATGCTCGCGCACCATCAATTTTCTGGATGTGCCGTTTGAGGGGGATGGGTTTTATCAGCTGGAAGATGTGCCTCACGGATCTGTGACGCGCCATTATTATCCTTCGGAAGTGACGGGCCGCACCGAGAGCTGCTTGGTCTACTGCCCGCCGGACAGCGATGGAAAGGCCCTTCCCATACTGTACCTGCAGCACGGCCTGGGCGAAAACGAGACCGGCTGGGTTCATCAGGGGCGCGTGAACTTCATCATGGACAACCTGCTGAATGAGGGACGGGTACGGCCCATGCGCATCGTGATGGGCAACGGAATGGTGCAGATGAACGGCGAGGTGAGCACCAGCGCGTTTCCCCAGGTGCTTGTGCGGGATCTGATTCCCTATGCGGAAAAGGTATATCCCACGCTGGAGGGCAAGTGGAACCGTGCGGTGGCGGGCCTGTCCATGGGCAGCATGCACGCCAGCGCGGCCTCGATGACGCATCCGGAGCTGTTCGGCTATGTGGGGCTGTTCAGCGGCTTCCTGCGGATGCTGTGGGAGAATGAGCAACCGCATCTGAAGGCCCTGGATGATCCGGAGGCCTTTGCCCGCAACTATCGCGTATTTTTCCGCGCCATGGGTGAGCGGGACGAGTTTTTCCCCGTGTTTCTGGAGGACGACCGGCTGCTGGAGAGCAAGGGTGTCCGCGTGATGCGCAGGCTGTATGCCGGCGCGCACGAGTGGCAGGTATGGCGCGAATGCGCGCGTGATTTCCTGCCGCTGCTGTTTCAGTGAAGGGGGAATCGTATGGAAAAGCTGAGGAGCGGGCTGTGGCGGCTGAACGATGCGGCGGGATGTACGGCCTATCTGGTGGCTGGCAGCGACAGGGCATATATGATTGATACTGGCATGGGCCTTGCGCCGCTCATGCCGCAGATTCGCGCCGTGACCGATTTGCCGGTGGAACTGCTTTTGACCCATGCGCATCCGGACCATTTCGCAGCGGCGGGTGAATTTGAACATGTCTGGCTCTGCAAGGAGGATCGAGAGATTCTGGCTGGATCGGAGCCGCTGTGCCGCCGTTTCGGCGTGCCCCCGCTTGATCCGCAGCGTGTGCGCTTTTTTCAGGATGGGCAGATATTCGACGCCGGCGATGTGCGCCTGGAGGCGCTGGCGCTGCCGGGCCATACGCCGGGTTCCTGCGCCTTTGGCGTGCCTAAGTGGCGGGAGCTGTTTACAGGCGATGCGATCGGCAGCGGCGATATCGTGCTGATGACCCTGCCAGGCGCATTGCGCATATCTGCCTATCGCGCTTCGGTGGAGCGCTTCGTTCAGCGGGTAAGTGCCTATGCCGACGCAGAGTGGCGCGGCGGGCATTGCGGCCAGGCGGGAACGCCGGGGACGCCGGCCTATAACCCGCCTCGCATGCAGGTGGCGCAGGACATGATTGTGCTTTGCGGCAAGCTGCTGAACGGAGAGATCAGCGGCGAATGCGTTGAAGAACCCAACGCGCCTGGCGGCCGAGCGCTGCGGGCGCGCTGGGGCGCTGCGGGCATGGTGTACACGACCGTCGGGTAAAGGCGCTGTTTCCTGATTGTACCGATGGACAGGCGCAGGATCTGGGGTCCTGCGCTTTTTGCGTGAACGGATGCAGCAGCCCTTGAACGTGCCTTGCATACGAGGGGGTCAATGGCGGTACGAACATACCGGCACGGATGATTTCAAAAAGACAAACGGTTTCATTTGGATAATGATGAAAATAAAGTTTTTCGTGGAAAATTAGGCGTTTCGTCCAGTTTGAATGGAATATTCGACAATGATCAGAACTTTTTATCCATTTTTTCATGTCAAACGGTTGACATTTTCGGAGGCCAATGGTATAC